>NZ_JADFUD010000089.1:0-27766 GCF_054820065.1 Bradyrhizobium sp. UFLA06-06 | reverse complement strand
CCTCCCTGCGTCACGAGCCCGGCGTAGCCCTCTCATCATGGTCGACGCTCCACTTCCATCCTGTTCGCCGCGCGGCACGCTTACGGGGAAGCGGACGTCAGCCAGCCGACTATCTCCGCAGAAACCGTCGAAAATGACCCATTGCAGAAGTCGCTGAACCAATCATTGCTCGCAACCGTCCATCGGCACTTCACGCGCATGTGTCCCCAGCAGGTCGCCACCCCGATTGAATTACGATTGTAATTTAATATTATGACCGTAATGGCATTGAGCTGGACCACCGTTAGGTGGCGGCCGGGTGCCGCCAAACAGCTCCTGGCGAGGATTTCGTGGACGACAAGACAACTGCCTCATCGCGACAAACCGCAGATGTCAGCTCGTTTGGGCTCGCAACCGCTGCAGCAGCGGTTCGCAACGGCGACATCACCTCCGAGGCCTACACGGCGGCTCTTTTACAGCGCGCCCGAGCGCTTGCCGAACTGAACGCCTTCATCACCATCGATGAGGCGGAGGTGCTGGCGGCCGCGAGGGCCGCAGACAAGTTGCGTGCGGCCGGATCGGCGGCCCCGCTCCTTGGCATGCCGCTTGGGGTGAAGGACAGTTATTTGACGAAAGGGCTACCCACCAGTCTGGGAATCGAAGGTCTGGCTCATTTTGTGCCGCGCGAAGATGCCGACGCTGTCCGGGCAATTAAGAAGGCGGGCGCGTTGATTTTCGGCAAGAACAACCTTGTCGAGATGTCTTACGGCTTGACCGGTCACAACGCACGTTATGGTCAGGTGAAGAATCCGCACGCGCGGGATCACATGTCAGGCGGCTCCTCAAGCGGCTCCGCCATCCGTGGCTGCTGGACTGGTTCCCGCGTCCTTGGGCGGTGACACCGTTGGGTCCATCCGGGTACCCGCATCGTTCTGTGGAGTCGTGGGCTTCAAGCCAACCACCGGGCGTTGGCCGCGCAACGGCGTTGCTCCGATCTCCCATACACTCGACACGACGGGCGTGTTTGCCCGAAGCGTTGAGGACTGCATTCTGGTTGACCACGTCGTGACTGGCGAACAGGCTGCGGAGTCCTCCGACGGCGACTACGGCTTAAAGGGAGCCCGGCTCGCCTTCGCCCCGCGACAGTTCCTGGATCTGGTTGACCCCGAAGTCGAGTCCCGATTCCGTGCGGTGGTGCGGCAACTGCAGGACGCCGGCGCCGAGGTCGTGGAAATGGACCTTGGCCGCGACTTCAATTCCCTCGTCCAAACGGCAACATGGGGCATCTTCGCTCATGAGACGATGGGCGCGATTTCGGAGTTTCTTCGGCGCCACGCGATTCCGACCGCGTTTGAGGCCATTTACGAAAGCCTTAAGCCTCAGCTTCGGCAGGCGTGGGAGCACATCGTATTGCCAGGTGGTGCAGGTGCTACCTCGGCAGAGGCCTATCAGATGGCGCTCAACGTGAGCCGGCCGGAAATCCAGCGTCGCCTCAACACGGCGTTCGTCGCTCATGGGGCGTGGGTCATTCTGCAACCGACCACGCCCTGCACGGCGCCTTCGATCGGGGAGCAGGCGACCGTCCACATCGCGGGGCAGGACGTCAGCTACCTCGCTCTGGCGAACCACACGGTGTCGGCAAGCAGCGTGGGACTGCCCGGTATCAGCCTTCCTGTCGGCCTGTCTCGCGCGGGGTTGCCGATCGGGCTCGAACTGGATGGCCCTCTAGGAAGTGATCAGCGGCTTCTAAACCTTGCCCGCGGTATCGAAGGCATCTTGGGTGCCAAGTCCGGTTCAACCTAGTGTCGTGGTTGCTTCGCGTCGCGAAGGGGGCCTGCAGACAGCGACAAAAGATTAGAGGATCACCAGATGTCCAATGCACTGCACTCAACGCGTGCCATTCCGGTCGAGTACGTTACCATCCGCTCAACACAGCCCTTCGAGGACGTTCGAGCCAAGCTCGCGACCTTGGCGCGGCGCATCGATGACGGGATATTCACTCTCCTGCGATACGGCGAAAGTGAGCGCGCCCTTCGAGAGTTGGAGGCATCTTCGCCGCTCACCATTTTCGGGCAGGGTGACCACGGCGCGCTCCTAGCTGTTGCTCAGCTGACACGACGATCCATCCAGTTTGATATCGGAAATCCGCTCACCGCGTCCAAGATGACCCGCCATCGATTGTCGGCGGGGCTGTACGCACCCATCCGCGTCCTTCTGCGCGAGGATGAAGATGGCGGTGTCGCGTGTGGATATGATCGGCCGGCATCCCTGTTCAGTCAGTTTGGCAGCGAACATGTGAATGCAGTTGCCCAGCAACGTGATCGCGACCTCCAGGCCCTATTGGAAGCGGCCGCAGCTTAACGGATATCGAAGGAGTGGAGATGCGTTTCGAGAAAGGACACAAGGCCGCGACGCGACGACACATCATCGATGTAGCCTCGAAGTGCATACGCCAAGACGGTATCTCCGCCGCCGGGATCGCCGGGATCATGGGCGAGGCCGGTCTGACTAAGGGCGCATTCTCTCCGCACTTCGGGTCCAAAAACGCACTCGTTCGCGAGGCGCTGGCGAGCGCGCTTAGCGACCAACAACATCGCCTCGATGAGGAACAGCGGCCGGGCCTGTCCCTCGAGGGGGCGATCCGGAGATACCTCAACCGCGCTCACCTCGAAGACCCGGCGGACGGGTGCCCTTCGGCGGCGTTGCTCCCGGAAATCGCACGCCAGCCCCTGTCCACTCGGCAGGACTACGAGAAAGCGCTGCGAAGCTACGTTTCGTCGCTGGCTGCACTACTTCCGGGTGCCGACTCTGCAGCGAGCCGCCGCCGTGCGACCGCCATCTTCGGTCTCATGGTGGGCACTCTCCAGTTCGCGCGGGCCGTCCCCGACACCATCCAGGCAGAGCAGATCCTGGAAGGCGGCGTTGAGGCCGCGCTCCAGTTGGCGAGAGTTTGATCTTGCTAAGTTAGGAACAATGGAGCGGTGCGGGAAGATTTGTCACACAGCCGGAACGAGCCAACACTCCGGACGCCCACTAGTCTGACCGCCGGCAATGTCTCCTTCTGGCCATCGCGACATATTGTGCTGCCGCACGAACTTGGTCGCTATTGGAGCAAAGCGGACGTAGTCACCAGTCACATGAGCCGCCAAGTTTTATAGGTACACGGCCTAGTGAACGGATCTAATGAGCCGTACTCAAAAGAAGTTTCCGACCTGTCGACGTACAAGGTTGCGCCGGCAGTCGGTAAGTTAATCCCCGCGCAGGGCTGCCGCGCAGAGTAAAACGTTCTCATCGACAGGTGATGAGCTATGATCTCTGCATCAATCGCTCGCGATGTACCCAAAAAATCGACGAAATCCCAGGATAGTGTAACCGTACGGGTGCGTTCCTCCACGTGGAAGTAGATCGGCAGGCTGCCGATATGGCCAGCTCGTACCTGCAGGCGCGGACCTCGGCGGGCGGCCTCGATCACGACAAAATCGAGCGGCCAGTGCATGCATTGTTGGTAGCTCTGACGAAGCTGATCCGCAGAAGCGTTAGCTGTGGCGATGGGGTTGGTGCCGAACTCGTCTGCTACTCGTTGACGCTCCCGTATGACGAAGAACCATTGGTCGGAGTTCTTTAGCAACAAGCTCTCAAGGCTCTTATGCTGGAATGGCCGGATGTAGCTTTCACCAATTGCTATTGAGCAGTCTCTGACGGCAGGATCGAAGGTTTTCAGATCACCTATTCTCAGAGTAGCCTTGAGCATTGTTCTTGATACAAACTCGAGCCGCCCCTCGCGTGAGGGGCGGCAACAGAGCGTGAAGAATGATGCAATCAATCTTAAAGCCAGCCCTCCGTGGCACTATCGTTAGGTAGAGGTTCCTTTGGTGTCTTAAATAGTAGGGGGCGGCAGAACCGGTAGAGGAAGTTCAGTTGCATCGGACGCGGGCCGTTTGCGTGTGTCTGCAGTTGCACACTTCATGTCGTGTTCCTTACGGAGCGGGTTCTTGTCGTCTCGGCATCCTATGCTTCAGTAAGAAGCCGGGTAGTGTGGCGCGTCAGTTGTCGGCCACAACACGACGTATTTCATGTGAGACGCCGGGCGACAACCTACCAAGACTGGCGGGGTTGCATGACAGCGCTGGACAGAGCTCATTTGAAGTCCACTGGCGGTTAGCGATAGCAAATTTCGGTGAGCCAGCCATCGAGCATCTTTACGCGAGTTCGTTTGAAATCTAGACCGTGCGACAAGGCCATGCCGCTCTCTGCGCAAAGCAAAGCGCGCCGTTCCCTCGATGTGTCGCAGATATGTCAAAGTACACAGCGTTGTCGCCGATTTCCGAAATCTTGCATGCGTACTGGCGGTCCGATCGGTGCCTGCTTCTCGTCGTTGCCACGGTGGTGCTGATCTCAAGCGCGAGCAGCGTCGTAGCCCCCTATGTATTTTCGTCTCTGATTGATCGTCTGCCGCGCAGTGAAGGCGCGTCGGTGCTCGCCTGGGGACTCGCTGGCTATGCGGTCCTGCTTGGCATTGCTTCCGCATTTCAGCGTATGCTGCAGTATCTTTCCTTTATGACAGCAGAAAACCTAGGCTTCATCGCTGCAACTCGCTTTTTCGATCGAATCCTGAGAAAAACCGCAGCCTTTTTCCTTGAGCACAATCCCGTGGAAATACAGAGTGCGGCCGCGCGCGGCCGCAGCGCGTTGATCACGATGGTCCAGCTTGGAACTACGATCTTCTTCCCTGCTGCAACGCAGCTTTTGCTTACGATCGCTACTCTAGGTGCGCTCGTCAATATTCAGATCGCCGCAATCGTCGTCGCCTATGGGGCTGCCGCGATTACATTGACCTGGAGTTCGACGCGTCGGGCGCGCGTATTTCTGGACCGGGCCGTCGACGCCGGACAAGAGAATGCGCGTTTCGTCGGCAACGTCATGAATGCCATGGACACGTTGCGCCATTTTGGCAGTCATGCCTGGATGAGCCAGCGCTTTACGGTGAAAGCGCGGGAGGTGCGGGATAACTGTCGAGCCTACGTGCTTCAACGACTGCCCTACATCGCCGTGCTCGGCTTAGCCGTCGCGTTACAATTTGCCGTCACTCTTCTCCTTCTGGTTCCCGACTACCAGGCTGGCATGGTCACGATCGGCGACATTGTGCTGTTCAACACGCTTATACTCCAACTCAGTATGCCCTTCGAGATGGTCGCGCGCGCGATCTCGGACGCATCGAGGTCGCGCGCCGACCTCATTCCTCTCACCAGACTGTGGGGCGCACCAGAAGAGCGGCGAACGTCCCATACTCATGATTTCACGCCCTCCGCCGGCCAACTATCTTTCGAGGACGTTGGTTATGCCTACGAAAACGGTCGTGGCGTTACGAACGTCTCGTTTTTGGCTGGACGCGGCGGGATTACTTTTTTGGTCGGCGAAACGGGATCGGGGAAGTCGACAATCTTTAGGCTCGTCCTGAAATCAATCGAGCCGGACTGCGGCCGTATTCTGGTCGATGGAACCGATATAACGGGTATCGATCGCACGGATTGGTATGCTGCAGTTGCTGTCGTGCCGCAGGACGTGACGTTGCTCAATGTGTCGCTGGCCGACAACATTCTGCTAGGTCGGCCCCGCGATGAGGGACGCCTTCGCACCGCGTCGGAAAAAGCCGCTATTCTCCCGTTCATCGAGGCGCAGCCGGAAGGATTTGAAACAACCGTTGGAGAACGCGGTTTGAAGCTTTCAGGCGGGGAGCGCCAGCGTATTGCTATTGCCCGTGCGCTCTATGGCGAGCCGGCGATCCTTCTTCTCGACGAGGCCAGCTCCGCCCTTGACGAGCGAACCGAGCGGGACATCATGGACCATATTCGCAGCCTAGCGGAAGATGTGACCGTGCTGGCGATTACGCATCGCAGAGGCGTCATCTCTACAACCGACGTCGTGGTCGATCTGACCCCCTGCGCTTGTCAGACATAGGCAAGGCGGATGCTCAGCCCGCGCGTCTGCCGGTCTAAGAATGCCGGTTGCGGAATGTCTGCAAGTGAGACGAACCAAGCCATTGCCAACCCGGCCAGCGAATCTGGTGGCCAAAGCTGGACAGAACGGGACGTTCGAGCCGTCACGTCGTCTCGGGAATTCCCTGCCAAGGCTCATGTCAGCCGACCTGCGATTCAAACGCCGCGACACCCGGCCTGGAATAGGCAACAGCCGAACAGCCGGTCCAGTCGAGCTCAATTCGATCTGAGTCAGCCGAGTGATGCATCTGACCCAATATTACCCCACGCTCGTTTGAAAGTAATCGGCATGAGCCCCCCACCTGGGCATCGCGCGAATGAGCTGCGATACAGCCTGGTATGACCTGTTTTTTTGGAGGTGGGCTATGGCAGATGCCATGCATGAAGCCATGCTTGATGCCAGGCAGGAAGGCGGCTCCTATCGTCGGATCGAGGTGATCACGGGGCAGCGTCGGCGACGGCACTGGACGGCGGAAGAGAAGGCCCAGATCGTGGCGGAGAGCTTCGAGGAAGGGGCCAATATTTCCGAGGTCGCTCGGCGCCATGGCGTTGTCCGTGGGCTGCTGACGGTGTGGCGGCGCAAGTTCGCGACGGCAGCGAGCTTTCAGGCGCCAGGCTTCGTGCCGGTCCGGATCGCTTCCGAGAGCGGTCCGGCGACGGCAGACGAACCGGACCGGTTCGCGTCCGCGCATAAGGTGCTGCCGCAGATGGCATCGCCCCCAGGCAAGCTTGGCGGGATGATTGAGATCGAGGTGGGCGGGGCACGCATCCGGGTCGAGCCCGGAGTGGAGCTGGCGACGCTTTCGACAGTGCTATCGGCGCTTCGGGGCATCCGTTGATTGCATTACGGTCTGACCTCAAGGTGGTGCTGGCGGCACAGCCGGTCGACTTTCGCAAGTCGGTGCACACGCTGTCGGCGCTGGTTAGCGAAGCGCTGCGTGCGAACCCGTATTGCGGCGACGTCTTTGTGTTCCGCAGCAAGCGCGTGGACCGAGTGAAGCTTCTGGCGTGGGACGGCAGCGGCATGGTGCTGGTGACGAAGTGGCTGCACCAGGGGCGCTTCACCTGGCCGCCGATCCGCGATGGCGTGGTGCATCTCAGTGCGACGCAGCTCGCGATGCTGCTCGATTACGCATGTTGATGCCCCTCCTCGTGAGGCTCAGTGATTCTGAGATCGAGATGATTGAGCTCATGATTGCGTAGTTTTCGAACAGCCTCAATCACGCGCGACGTGTTGGAGAACAGATGTGCGCCGGAAGGATGACGATCGATCAAAAGGCGCCCTTGCCTGATCTGAACGTAGAGCCAATTCACGGGAATGTTCAATACGCCGGCAAGTTGCTGTGCGCTGAGCAAGTCGGTTGAATGGCGCCATCGTGTACGTTGCTCGGTAAGCCCCTTGAGGCCGGCGTGCAAGCGAATGCGCTGGACGGTGATAGGCAGCACCTTGTCGGGGCAACTTGGTGACCGTTGTCCTTCGCTCGTCAATATGGCAGCGATCTCGTCGTCGTGCATCTTGGCGCGGGCGAGCTCAAGCACGCGTTCTCGCATCTCCGCGCCTTGGGCGAGATCCGCTACTGAGTTGACGCGCATCTTTACCTCGATGTCGGTGACGGCTCCGCCGCGCCAAGACGATCCTCATCCTGACGGCGTCGTGCTCGCCGCGGTCGAGGATCACCTTGTCAATGAGACAGCGCAGCAGCGCCTTGCGTTTCCCGTCGGTCGTGCTCGGGGCCGTCCAGATCTCAGGCAGACGGCCGGAGAGGCGGACGACTTTGTCGTTCAGCGCCTTGTTGCCGACGGTGATCTGAGCGATAGCCTGGGGAGACTTCAAACGGGCCAGGGCCTCCTCTGCCGCTCGAGCATCCTTCAGAGCCGCCTCCCAACGGCGCTCGAGCTCGGCGGCGACGAGCCGGTTGTCGGGATCGACGCGGTTGAACTGACGTTCGGCGAGTGCTGCTTCGTAGCGTCGCCGCTCGAGCTGCTGCTCGGCATTGCTTCGTATTGCTTTGTACGTCTGTTGCTGAGCGCGACGAGCGCACGACAACGCGTCGATCTCGGCCGGCGCCAGCGCTGTAAGGAAGGCTTGCGCCACGGCGGCGTCGACGCGGGGAGCACGGATGTATTGGCACGTCGGCAACCCCTGATGTGAACGCAGGTGATTGCAGACGTACTCGGCGCGTCTCTTGTAGCGCGCGTACATCTTGTGACCGCATCTTCCGCACCTTGCGATGCCTTGCAGCAGTAGTTCGCCCTCACGTGGAGCCCCCCTGGTCTTGTTGCGCATGTATTCTGCTCGGTTGTCGATGACGATGCCCCTGATCTTCTCGTAGCTTTGCCAAGCAATATAGGGAGGATAGCGGTCCTTGACGATGATCCGCCACTGCTCGATCGGCTTCGGCACCTTCGTCGGTAATCTTCCGTCCGACGGTTTGCGCAGTCGTGTCCGTCCGTAAACGAAGGCGCCCGCATAGGCAGGATTCTTCAGAATCGCCGCGACCGCGGATGTCGTCGCCCGCGCCCAATGCAGATCCCCGTGGCGATTGCGGCGCGGCAGCTCCAGACCACGGTGGTTGAACTCACGCATGACCTTGGCAACGGTGCGCAGTTTCAGGAAGGTCTCGAACAGCAGCTCGAGCCGTTCCTGCACCTCCAGGTTCGGGTCCTTGACGACGACGCCAGAGGGATCGCGGACAAGGCCGATCGGTAAGGTGAGCGCAAGCTCACCGCGCTCCGCCTTGGCAAGAAGACCAGCCGTCAATCGACTACGTATCGTATGGAGCTCGAGCTCCGATATCGTCCCCTTTAGGCCGAGCAGCAGTCGGCCATTGGCGCTGCCAGGGTCATAGACGCCATCACGGTCGGCGATGAGGCAGCCGTGCAGCCCGCAGATATCGAGCAGCGGATACCAATCCGAGCAGTTGCGGGCGAGACGCGTCACGTCGATCGACAGGATCAGACCAACCTCGTTAAGACCAACACGTCCGACCAACTCCTTGAAGCCGCTGCGCTGAGCCGCCGACGCCCCACTGATGCCAAGATCAGCGTCGATGACGTCGATGCCAGCTTCGTGCCAGCCGAGCTCGATGGCGCGTTGGCGAAGCGCGTATTGCAATCGTAGGCTCTCTTGGTTGGTCACAACCTGGTGGGTCGTCGACTGCCGGATGTACACGACCGCGCGTCGCGCCAGGTGTATCGGCTTGACCAGCTCGGATTTCATGACTTGCCTCCGCCAGCACTGCGGCGACCTCGTTGACGATTTGGCGCTGCAGTGCCGTTGACAGCGTGGCCCAAAGGTCTTTCGGATCGATCGGCATCGTGTTCGAGCTGCTCAACCAGAGAGATCAGATCGTGTAGTGCCTCGACCTCAGCTTCGTTCGATTCTCCATCGACATCTGTGGTTCGGTCGCCACGACCGGAATCAAAAGGCTGGCACCGTCTCGATATTCGACCTCGTACGAAAGCGGGAAGCCCCCGCCACGATGAACCGAGCGGCGAATGACGCGGAACGTGCGGCCGAACAGCGGATGCGTCGGTTCGCACACTGTAACTTCGATGGCAGGTGTTTCGTCAGACTCCCCAGAGGGGATATTTCGATGTGCCCTCGCTCGACGGGCTGGAGTGGACGCGTGTCTCACCCAAGCCTGTGAAGCAGCCGGCCGTTGTCGGCTGAGAGGCGAAGATTTTGCTGGAGCCTGTGATGCGCGGATATATCGTTCGATCATGGCGATTCGCCCCGAAGCTCTTCCGACCGACGCAGCGGCTCTGACCGAGATGGTGCTCGCGCTTGACGCCGAGAACGAGAAGCTGCGTGTGGCGATGCAGACGCTGAAGGAGATGATCTTCGGCAAGCGCTCGGAGCGGCTGGTGGCGATCGTGGCCGAGCAGCTCGCGCTCGAACTGGACGATCTCGCGACCGGCGTCACACCACCTGCGTCAGCCAACGACGATCTACCTGCGACGAAGCCGGCTGGGAAGCCGCGCAAGAAGGCGAGGCGCAACATCGGTGCGTTGCCCAAGCATTTGCCGCGCTGCGAGCAGGTGCTCGAGCCGGACACGACAGCGTGCCCGTGCTGTCAGGGCGCTCTGCACAGGATCGGCGAGGATGTGAGCGAGGTGCTGGACGTGATCCCGGCGATCCTGCGGGTACTACGCACGGTTCGTCCCAAATACGCCTGCCGCGGTTGCACCGACGGCGTGGTCCAGGCGAAGGTGCTGCCGCGTTTGGTTGAAGGCGGAATGGCATCGACGGCACTCGTGGCTCACGTGGTGGTCTCGAAGTTCGCCTGGTATCTGCCGCTGTACCGCCAAGTGCAGATCCTGGCTGGCCAGGGCATTCATCTCGACCGCGCAACGCTCGCCGGCTGGGTGAAGCGTGCGGCATGGTGGCTCAAGAGCCTTTATGAGCTTCAGCTGCGGACGATCCAGGCTTCGCCGCGGCTGTTCTGCGACGAGACGCCGATGCCGGTGCTCGATCCCGGACGACATCGCACTCGTATCTGCCAGTTCTGGGCGCATGCGATGGATGATCGCCCATGGGGCGGCCCATCGCCGCCGGCGGTCGCCTATGTGTTTGCCGATGGCCGCGGCACCGAGGAGATCGCCGGGCAATTGACCGGCTTCTCCGGCATTCTGCAGGTGGATGGCTATGCCGCCTACAAAGCGCTTGCCCGCGGTCATGGCGGCGCGATCCAGCTCGCTTTTTGTCTCGCCCATGCCCGACGCAAATTCGTCGAAGTGTACAAGACGATGCAGTCGCCGTTCGCTCACGAAGTGATCGAGCGCCTGCAAGCGGTCTACGCCATCGAGGCCGAGATCCGCGGCTCGAGCGCCGAACAGCGGCTTGCCGCCCGCCGCACCAGGGCCGCACCGCTGATGGAGGTGCTGAAGGCGCGACTGAGCTCGATGCTCGACCAGCTGTTCTCCCAGTCGAAGCTGGCGGAGGCTATCAACTATACGCTCAATCACTGGGATGGGCTGACGCTGTTTCTCCGCGACGGCCGCGTTGAGGTCGACAGCAACACTGTCGAGCGTTCAATGCGCCCGATTGCGATGGGAAGGCGGAACTCATTATTCAGCGGCAGCGAGAGCGGTGCTGAGAGCTGGGCAATCCTCGCATCGCTGGTCAATACGGCAAAGCTCCATGAACTCGATCCGCAGGTCTATCTGGCCGATGTGCTGGAGCGCATCATCTCCGGCCAGACCAAGAGCCACCAGTTGCGCGAACTTCTCGCCTGGAACTGGAAGGCCCGCGAGCTCAGCGCACGGGAGGCTGCATGAGCCGGCGCCGCCATTCATCATCATCTTCATCATCGATGGCGGCAGCCGCGATGCCGCTCGACGAACTTGAGCCTTGGCTGCAGGCTCGCGCCGCGCAGCATCCCATCGCCACGAGTCTTCCTATGCTCGACGGCTATGTCGCCGCGATCGTGGCCGGGCCGGTGTCGATAAGTCCGCCCGACTGGATCTGTCCGTTACTCGCCATCGACGCCGATGCGTTCAACCATGGCGGCACGCCTGAGTTCGCTGCGATTTCGGCCGTCGCGCTGCGCCACAACGACATTAGTAACGTTCTTTCCACCGCGCCACATCGGTTCGCGCCCACCCATGCCCGCAAGCCGAATGGCGACGTTGATGCGCGGCCGTGGTGCCAGGGATTCCATGCCGCCATGCGGCTGAGACTATCGGCATGGACCCCGCTGCTCGACATCCGCAACATAAACCACGGCTTGCTCCTGCCCATCCTGCTGCATTGCGTCGACGATCAGGGGCGTCCACTGCTTGGACCACCAAGGAAAGGCCGCGAGACCGAGGAATTCCTGCGCAACGCCCATACCGACATTCCGGACGTCGTCGAGGCCATGCGCCAGTACTGGATGCCGACCCGCTACGCTCGCGCGCGCTGATCACTGCAGACGTGGGAGTTCATGCCGGTTACGTTTGAAAAGCCGCTCAAGAGGGGAAAATGAGGGATTAGTACAAGTGGAAAGAGATCGACTTCAATGGACTGCGGATGCTGTTAGGCCGCCCAGCTTCCGGAAGAGGAAATCCCATTCCAGTTCGCGGCACGGTGGTCGTCCCTACTGGATCTAGTGGGTTTGTAGTTGCCCGGCATGAGCTACTGGTAAGGCCGTTTTGACGGCATGTCTCGCGTACCAAGGTGCGCGCCGGACCAGGAAAACCCGATGCAGCTGATCGCACTGTACCGTACTTCTCTTGCACTGATCCTGTTTGCCTGCGGGGTAATTGGGAGCGCGCAAGCCGACGATCCACAGCGGCCCGCCCAGGTCACGATGCGGTCCGGCCAAAAGAGTGGCGCTGGCCAAACGAGTATGCCGTCTGCTGCTGAGCCGCATCGCCTGCCGCCGGACTCCAGCACCGGACACACGCTTGAGCTCCCTGGACGGACGCTTGCCTTCGTCGCGACCGCCGGCTCCATCCGGTTGTTCGACGACAAGGGCGAGCCGCAGGCTGACATCGTCTATACCTCCTATCAGCTCGACGGCACCGATCGCGGCATGCGCCCGGTAACATTCTTTTTCAACGGCGGACCGGGCTCATCATCGGCCTGGCTGCAGCTCGGCAATGCGGGACCGTGGCGGCTGCCGATCAATGCTGACGAGGTCACGCCATCGACATTTCCGGAGGCGAGGCCAAACGCGGAAACGTGGCTCGATTTCACCGATCTGGTGTTTCTCGACCCGGTCGGCACCGGCTACAGCCGTTTCGTGGGGACCAGCGATGACGCGCGCAAGCGGTTCTTCTCCGTTGAGGGCGACGTCAACTCGCTCGCGCTGGTGGTCCGCCGTTGGCTCGAAAAGCATGACCGGCTGTTGTCGCCGAAATACATCGTAGGTGAAAGCTATGGGGGCATTCGCGGGCCAAAGGTTGTGCACCAGTTGCAGATGCGGCAGGGCATAGGTGTCAAGGGGCTGATCATGGTCTCGCCAAGATTCGACTCCAGCCAGTTTGCCCACACGAGCCTGCTGCAGTACGTCGCAAGACTGCCGAGCTATGTCGCTACCCTGCGTGAAGCAGAAGGTCCGGTAAAGCGAGCCGATCTCGCCGACGTGGAAGCTTATGCACGCGGGGAGTATCTGGTCGACCTCATCAAGGGCCAGGCGGACAAGGAAGCAACCATGCGTCTGGCCGATAAGGCTGCGGCGCTGACCGGCATCGACCAAGCGGTGAGTCGCCGGCTCGCGGGCCGCCTCGACCTAGCCGAATTCCGCCGTGAATTCGATCGTAAGAACGGCAAGCTCATCGGCAATTATGACGCCTCGGTGCATGGCATAGATCCATATCCGGAGTCGGATCTTCACCTTTCCGGGGATCCCTCGAGCGATACACTACTGGCGCCTCTGACCAGCGCCACTGTCGATCTCCTGACGCGCAAGCTTAACTGGCGGCCCGACGGCTCCTATGAGCTATTGAACGGCACCGTCGTCCAATCTTGGGACTTCGGCCGCACCCCACCCGAGTCGCTCTCGGAGCTACGCCAAATCCTGGCAACGGATCGGAGCATGAAATTGCTGGTCGGGCACGGCCTGTTTGACCTCGTCACGCCGTATTTCGAATCACAAATCCTGCTCGATCAATTGCCGCCATTTGCCTCGGCTCCGCGCGTCAAACTTGTCGTTTTTCCCGGCGGCCACATGTTCTATTCGCGGGACAGTTCGCGTCAAGCGTTTCGTACAGAGGTCGAAGCGATGATGAAGTAGTGCCGGCGACGAACTTGATCACAAGCAAGCTCGTGTTCCGGCGCGCGCAGTCACATTCTCTCAGCGAGTGCAGAAGAAGTCCTAGCGCCCGCTTCGAGGCGCGAGACGCCGGCTACGATTCGTCGTGTGCGCCGTCACTTACGATGGGGCAAACACAACGAGACGAGACGGTATTTCGGACAACAGGCTCTGGACAGGAGATTGCACTTTGGGCTTCTATCGCCAGCATTCTCGCAGCCGCAATCGGTTTTTCCTGGAATGCAAATCCGCTCGCGCAAGCGTTCGCGGCGATCTTCATCGCCTGCGCGCTGATCCGCCGCTCTTGCCTATGGTCCGCGCCGAGCCTCAATCCTGTTTGCATCGTGCAGCTCGATTGCGCTCACGATGGAAAGCCTTGGCATCGCTACGGGCTTTCCCTTCGGCAGCTATCATTTCGAGCTGGGCGCGGATTTCCCCCATATCGGCCTCGTTCCACTCATCATCGGACCGTTCTGGTTCGGGCTGGCTATTTTTCGTGGACAGTGACGCCGATCCTACTTGATGGCGCCGATCGTCAGCTCGATCGGCCTTTCAACTGATCGCTCTGGCCAGTCGTCGCTGGGTTCGTCGTGAGCCAATTGGACAAATTGACCATCGCGCTCGCGGAAAAGTTCGGGCCCGGGGTTTTGTTTTGGCGCCGTCAAGCGACGGGATGGCTAACGGGATCCCCCCGGGGCCGGGACTCGGGCGGACACGGCCTGCGAGCTTGTTCCAAGCAGGATTGGACATGAGGCGCACTTCTGTCCCTGCAGGTTTTTGGAAGACACCCAGATCGATATTCTCGGCAAATGCCTTCCTTGAAGAAAATGCGGCTGCTGTGCGAGCAATGCGAAATGGCCCAGTTCAGGCGGCGGCCCTATTGGCTTGTCGGATGCGGTGCAAGCTGGCTTCAACGCTTCCGCGTCGCGAGGATTCGAGCCATGAAGAAAATTCTCGATCTGGCGTCCATTCACCCAGCATCGCTCCAGAGCGAGATGAGAACCGTCTTGCACAGCACTTTCTTACATCACGGCGGCTCCGTGTCGTAAATGACACCTACTAGGCGTCGCCATTGATATCAGGTCAGCTTGAGTCGCGCGGTTCGCAGGATGCGGCCAATGCGGATTTTACGACTCCTCCCTGCCTTCAGGCGTCCTGGCGAATCCTGCTGTGTGCGAATACGAACTCGTCCGTGCATCGAGCGAGCGTCGTAAGCATTGCGGCGATAGCGGCTGTGAAGATCCTGTCTCTTCGGGCTGGGTGCAGAGCTAGATGTTTGTGCCAGTCAGTTTTCTTCTTCATTGGCTGGCCGGGCCTCCAGGTCCTTCGCGGGAGAGTCTTCAGCAGGCCGCGCTTTCTTGTGCCGCTTTTTGGCGCTCGGGGATTTTGGCGGCTCGCTGGATCCGGACACATCTTCTTTTGCTTGCACTGCGTGGCGTCGCTCGGGACCTCGGCGCCGGACTATGCCGATGAGGCCGACAAGCACCAGCGCGAGGCCGGCAGCGATCACGAGAACCGGGACTGCGTTTGCCCAATCGAGGCTCAAGGATTTGACCCTTACTGGATTGCGGGCGCCAACCGAGCACCATGGACGAAGGACTAAGTTTGGTCGTTGCCCTGAGTATTCGTCAGGCTCTCTTTTATGTGTTCAGCCTGTTCCCTTGTCAGTTTCTCGGCCAGGTGGCTGTCCTTTATCAGCGCTGGTCCCTTGCGTTCTCGATCATAAACCATCCAGCCAGAGGTCCCCATTCGAACGATAAATCTGGCCTGCGCAGGCGTTCCAAAATTCACTGGTTCTCTCTGTAAGCCTTGCAACCCATCAATTAGGCTCGCCATCGGCATGCAAGTCAATTGTACTATGTGAATCTGCGCATTCGGATTGAGCGAGCAGTCTCCAGACGTTCGTTGCATCCGTCATTCCTTGAAATTCCGCGCCGGCTTGGAACGTCCTGCCGATCGATCCAATGAACGAGAATGGTCAAAGGACTTAGATTGCACGTGGCGTTCGCGGTCGATGCGGCAAGAGCCGCGCGGGTTACCCATGAATTCACCAGCCATAGTGCCATAGTGACGAAGAGGCCAAGAAGCGGGCCGAGGGGTATTTAGATGCCCACGATGTCCTCGAGACTAGGATCGACCATAGGTTGGTCGGCAGCCTGAAGTGTGGCTAGGTGGCCGGTCAATCGCCCTGCTACCGTCACGCCTTACCCCGTCTGGACTTGAAAAGCGGCCGCCCTCGCGAATTCCCTCGAGCTCCTTTTGCTGGAAGCTGTTGGAAGGCCATGCAAGCCGAGTATGAGGTGAGCTGGAAACCGAGTTTCTGGCTAGCTGCCGTGGCTAAGCTGCGGGCCGGAACTTCTGATGACACGATCCTGTCAATGAACCAGGCACAGGGCAGGCGTCGCGACATGTAACCGGAGCTCCTTGGTGAAATCGACCTTGCCAGGACCGTCTTTGAGCACGCTGAGAACCGCGGCGCGAACCTAGGCTTGGTGCTTCGGACAAGCCGGGCGTCCTCGCTTCTCAGCTCCGGGCGCTTCGTCGATCGCGTCGTGTTCAGCGCTGCGAGCGCCCGACAGTCTGATGAAGCCGGTGACCATCGACGCGATCCCGGGCGCTGTCGGAGCCATCCGTTCTGTCGGTGCTGTCGATGGCCGCGCGAACGACCACGTCGAACGCGGGGCCCTACATTCTTGCTGACCGGCGCGAGCGCGATATCAGGCGGCAGAGAGCCGCGACCAAATTGTCCAGTGCTAGGACGGACGTTACCTGAGCGCAGCGCTCCGAATCTTGAGCGGCGCAGTCTCAGGAATCAAGAGCATGGCACAGAGCCCGGCCGCGCTCGCGACAAGCATGTACCAGGCCGGCGCCAGCGCGCTCCCGGTCAGGTGGATCAGCCAGGTGACGATGGGTTGGGCTGTACCTCCGAAGATCGCAATGGCGAAGGCGTAGGTCGTCGCGAAGGCGCCGCCACGAATGTTCTTGGGCAAACCTTCGGCCATGCTCACATAGAAGGCGCTATACGGAATCGTTCCGATCATGGTGAGCGCGCCGAGGCCTCCGAGAAGTGCGAGAGCACTGCGGCTCTCCGAGATCCAGAAGAACACTGGATAGGTCATCAGCAACGCCGCGATCTGCGGCCAAATCATGATGTGCCGGCGGCCCGCGCGGTCTGCGAGCCAGCCGCCCAGCAGTGCGGCGGCAATTCCTACCGTATTGCAGATGAGTGTGGCGCCAAAGGCGAGAGGCGCGGAAACCTGCAAGGTGTTCAGCGCATAGGTGGTCATATATCCCGTGACGTAAGTGATGATCGTGCAGCTGGCCAAAATGACAAATCCCAGACTCATGATGCGGCGAGCGGCAGGCTGCCTGCTTACAGGCTGAACGCCGGGAGCCGGCGTGTCGGGGCGATGCAACGTTTCGGGCAGGGCGCTCCGCAACCAGAGTCCGAACGGCAGCGTAGCGGCGCCGAGCAAAAGCGCGATCCGCCATCCGTAAGCACTGAGCGCCTCGCTTGTCATGGTCAGGGAGAGTATTTCTCCCACAAGCGCTCCGGCCGTCGCGGCAATCTGTTGGCTGGCAGGCTGGAACGAAACAGCAAGACCGCGCCGTTCGGCCGGGGCCGTTTCCATCAAATAGGCAGTCGTCGGACCAACTTCACCGCCCAGTGCGAAGCCCTGCACCAAACGTGCGAAAATCACCAGTAGCGGCGCGGCAATTCCTATTGTCTCGTACGAAGGCGTCACCGCCAACAAAAGGACTGCGGCGCTCATCATTGCAAAGCTCGCGGTCATGGCGGGTCGGCGGCCGGCTCGATCCGAGTACGAGCCGAGCACGATGGCCCCGATCGGTCTGGTCACAAAACCAGCGCCGAAGGTTGCGAGCGACAGCATGAGGCTGGCGAACGGGTCGCTTGCCGGGAAGAACGTCTGACCGATCTGGATAGCGAAAAAGCTATAGGTCCCAAAGTCGTAGAATTCGAGAATATTGCCGATGGTTGCGCCCAACACGGCGCGGCCGGTCAAGCGTTCGTCTGCCGGAACAAGGACCGCCTCCGGCTTCTTTCGAGTCATTTGTCCGGCCAATCTCGGTCCGTCTGAAGCGCGATGGCTGGCCTGAGCATTTCGATCGGTGAGGTCGCGCCACATTGCACTTCACCTACTCTATACGCCGTCTGGTTGAGGTGGTCGGCTCCGCGTCTTGGTGCTCTGCATGTGCCTGACGCATGCCGGACCGAAGCTCACGACGGTGAGTGCAATAAAAATGCCCGCCCCTCGCAACCCCATTCAAAACTTGAACTGATCGCGGCAATCGCAGCAAGCATGAATGAACGAACATTCCAACTGCCGGGGGGCGCTCCAGTGCAGTGGCGAGTTTGCGACAACAATGGCCGTCGCCGAACATTGCAGTGCCTGTTTTTCACGCGAAGGGCCGTCGTGCATGTTGCTGCGTTCAACTGGTTGCGCACGGCGGACGCATCAGGCGATTTGGCCCAACTTTTGCTCCGCTGCTTGTTGGTTGCGCGCAGCCGCCGCCTCGTCGGATTGGGTCTGCTGCAGAATGCAGGACCTTCGTGCGATCAAAAGGCAATAGGAGTTCGCATTGCTAACGGCACCATGAAATCGATCGACATAGGCGCGGCACCGCAGGCGGGCGGTCATATTCGGTCTGACGAGCAGCGCTCGGCGGGTCGCAAATGGCAAGCGTGATGTGCCAGAGTCTGAGCTCCAGGAATTTGAAATCAAAGTCACCAGCAATGGGGACACACCTCCTTGAGCGGACTTGGTTTCAATCAAAGCCGATCCAGGGAAATGGCTTTCCTTTCGTATTGAAGTGCTGCCGTCAGGTATCGCGCGCGAACTACGCACGCCGATGTCTGACCAATGACGGCCGCGCTTCGCTCGCCCATCTGCGTGCACCCGCGCTCGAGTTAGATGGCAAAACACACCTGTAATCAATGCATCGAAGAGAATGTGTAGTGTAGTATGAAGACGAAGACGAAGACGAAGACAGTTACGGCCATCGTACTTGCGGCTAGTGCGTCGCTGGGTTCGCCCAGTAGGGCCCTTGAAACTTTCGATGTCACGGATACGAACGGCGTGACCTTCATGCGAGCGCAGATATTCGGACCCGGCGATGGTCCTTATTGGGAAGGTGACGGGGTTTCAACGAGGAATTTGCCGAAATCGGAAATAGATCATTCATTGGCGGCGATTCGGTATTGGGCGGAAATCATCAAGCTTATGCCGGGTCACGCGCCGGCCATTGTCAACTTCGGGGGAAATAGCGAGAAAAACGCATCTGCCTATAGTGGTATGTCCCCCGGTGGCGGCACCAAGGTGCAGGCGTCGCTCATGGGCCAGGATCCAGGCGAGCTGCACTACGGTGCGCATGGCATGGTTACAATTGGCCTGATGGGGTTTTCGTCCGAAGCATACATCCCTTCGCAATTGCCGACGACTCCAGAGATTGGTCTTACGCCCGTAGTGATCCATGAGCTCGGCCATGCACACGGTATGCTCAGCACTATCAACTATGAACCATCTCCGTATTTCCCTGGGCCGATATCAACGTATTTCCCGGAAAAGATAAATGCGTGGACCGAGCATTTGCGCGACGACAATGGCAAACAAGCCAAGCCTGGGCAGACGATCTATTGCTCCGTCTGCACGAACCTACCAGCTGACGACGTTTTCGATCTGCGCCGCGATCGGGGCTATTTCGCCGGGAAGCATGTGAGTGAAGTGCTGGCCGGTGCCATGCCTGGTATTCCGGTGCGCGTAATGGACGAGCATGGTCGACGGGATGCGCCCTTCGCCTCGCATAGCGAGCTTAAGAACAGCCTGATGAGCCACCAGGGATACCGGAACTACACCGCCCTGATGGAGGCGGAGATCGCCGCGTTTCAGGATATGGGCTACAGCATCGATCGGCGCAACCACTTCGGTTACTCCATCTACGCCAATGGCCAGACTCTGGTAAACGACAATCCCTTCTTCGCTCGTAATGCTGACGGCACCGCCTATCTGCCGAATACGTACAATACGGCTACGCTCGGACTTGGGCTGCACGTCTATGGCAGCGGCAATATTGTGGTCCAACGTGCCGACCTGCTTTCGAAGGGAGCAGGGGGCGCCGGCATCCGCGTCGACGGCGAAAACAACCAGATCATAATCCCGCCCGGAACCCGCGTGTACGCCGATGGCGCCTATGGGCGCGGCGTCATGTTCGCCTATGGCAAGGATCACACGTTTACTCAGCGCGGGGACGTGCAGGCTCTCGGCGAGCATGGCATCGCAGCAAGTTTCGACTTTGGCAACAATGCGATGGGCAACGACCTTGAATATCGTGGCTCGTATATTCGCACGATCGGCAATGACGCGGCCCCGATGCTGAACGAAATCGACGGCCCCCTCGTCAGCAAGTTCGATCTGACCGGGCGCCTGGCTGGCGGTCATGCAGCGATGTACATGTCGAACAATGGCTACGTCAGCGAGATCAATGTGATGCGTGGCGCAATGCTGTCAGGGGACATACTGTCCGATTACGCCCAGCTTGACGAAAACGGTGCTCCGCGCCTGACCAAGTTAACGTTCGGAATGACGCCTGATGCGAACGGTCACTCAACGCAGGAGCCCGACGGAAGCTTTGCGACCCGCTATGACGGGAATATCGTTGGACGCAACCTGTCGCTGCAGCTGTGGGGTGGCGTCACGTTGTTGACCGGCAATCACGAAGTGTATGACGCAACTGTTGCGCAAGGCGCAACCTTGTCCGGCAATGGCAGTTATCTGCTCAGTACTGACGGCCGCTTCACCAATAGCGGTGCTGTCGCGCCGCTTATCGGTCGCCTTGATAACAGCATAACGGTGAATGGCGACTATCTGCAGACCTCGACCGGTCGCTTGCAGGTCGCGGTGAATGATAGCGGTGCGTTCAGTCGTCTGGTGGTGAACGGCAATGCGACGCTCGACGGCACGCTCACGATCACCCCACAGCGCGGCTGGTATGGCAGCGGGTTCAGCTTTTCCTCCAATCGGTGGCTGAATGCAACAAATCTCTCGGGCTCGTTTACGAACGTGACGACATCGCTGCAATCACCGACCTTGCTGGCGAGTGCTACAGCCGAGGGCGGCAACACCTATGCGTTGACGCTTTCCCGCCCATCCGATGCTTACTCGCGATATGGGACCGATGCCAACAGCCGCGAGGTGGGCGCGGCGCTCGATCAAGTCGCCGGCAACGCTGCGTCGGGGCTGCACCCGCTCGTCGCGGCACTCGACTTCTCCTCGCCTGACGGCACGGCGGTGACATCTGCGCTGCGACAGCTCTCGCCCTCCATCTATGCGTCCGAACAGGGCACACGTATCAATGACAGCTTCTATGCGCGATCGGCGGTCTACGACCGCCTGGAACAGGCGTTTGGCGGGGCGCCATCATCAGCGATGGCGGCAATCGGTTATGGTCCTGAGCAGAAAAGGCCGGGTAGCGAGTCTGCCTCTGCCATCGGTGCGATCTCCGCGGCGTCTTCTGATCCGCCATCCTATGACCTGCAGGGCTACGCCGCGTGGGCTTCTGCCTTTGGCGGATGGACGACCCAATCAGGTGACGGCAATGCCGCAAGCACCAGATCCAGCATCAGCGGCTTCATGACCGGGATCGACAGGCCGGTATTTGAGGACTGGCGCTTCGGTGTTCTTGCGGGCTATAGCCGCTCCACTTTCAAGGCTGGCGCTGCTTCGTCGTCAGGTCGCAGTGACAGTTACACGTTCGGGACCTATGCAGGCACCGAGTGGATCCTGCCGGAAGGAGCTCTCGCCTTCCGCTCAGGCATTGCCTATACGTGGCACGATCTTGAGATGAGCCGCAACGTTCGGTTCCCCGGGTTCAACGACAACTTGATCTCGGATCACGGTGCAGGCACTTCCCAGATCTTTGCAGAACTGGGTTACAAAGTCCATCTCGGCAGGTCTTCTGTGATCGAACCCTATGCCAATCTCGCCCATGTTCGCGTCGCGACGGATGCTTTCTACGAGAGGGGATTGAACGGGGCGGCGCTTGGTATTCGCGCTGACACGATGGATACGACGCTCTCCACGCTCGGCGTCTACGCGACCACCCGATTTCAACTTGGCCACATTGCCACGACGGCGCGCGCTGATGTTGGCTGGCGTCATGCCCTAGGTGACATTATTCCGCTGTCGACAGCCAGCTTTGCTGCAGGTTCGAGCGCTTTTGCAGCTTCAGGCGTATCCATCGGCAAGGATGTGGCACTCGTGGAATCCGGTCTGGACTTCCAACTTTCGAGCAACAGCACCCTTGGCATCGCCTATCAAGGCCAATTCGGTTCTGGCCTCACACAGAACGGACTGAATGCCACCTTCAACGTGAAGTTTTGATACGCATGCTCAATCCAACGTGGCCCGGCGCGCGGCGCGCAATGGACACGTTGGCTTCGATCTGGATCCCGTGGCCAGAAACCTGGCCGGCGAGGATGGCCTGCTTGAACGCCGCGCTGGTGAGCGCGATGTCTTTGCCGGCGCATTCGCCATCGCTCCCGATCTTCAACTGATTGACTTGATGTCGGGTCCCGTTCAGATCGGCCTTAGCGAGCCTCCAAAGGGCATAGCCCAAGGTCACCAGCTCATTGGTCGCAAGAGCGTGCTTGCTTGGCCTGCCATAGCGATGGCACAGGGTTTCTGTCGCCCTGTTCAAGCCAACGCAATCCGAACCGGTCGGCGACGGCCTCCAGGTAGCTGTTGAGCTCGTCCTTTTCGGCCGGATCTTGGGTGAGAACATTCTGCGTTTGGGAAAGCTAGTCAGGCACTCCGGGGTCTCCATTGTCAATTGTGGTCCTGCCGGGGCCCCGGTCGCCCCCGGGAATGTCCTCCGCTTGAACACATAGGTGAACTTGATCTTCAGGGCTGTGGAGTGGGCCCGACTGGACCTCGTCGGCGAAAGCGGGAGAGCAGGAGCGCCAGACGTGAACGGGGCGCACCGGAGGGGTTCGGACGCCTCCAGCCGGCATTCCCGCCGACGGAGTGCCTAGTTTCAGGGCCAGTTACCGGGAGGCGCGGTGGGCCGGACAGGTGCCGCGTCGGTCCAAAGCAGCGTGCACTTCATCGAGCTTGATGGAGGCCCGCTTCGCGACGAGCTGCTTAGGAACTCCTCATGATCGTCGATCTGTGACTGGACGCCGAACTTGCGCGGCGCGACGGCACCAGTCTTCCGGCAGTCCTCGGCCCACGGATGGCCTAGCGGTAGGGTAGGTCCATAGCAGGGTGGATAACGTCAGGAAGGCGAGTGCCCGTCTTACGTTTTGCGGATCTGCCGGGGCCTGGTTTGTTTCCCGCCGGGACAGGGGAAGCAATCGTGGACGCCGAGGGCGCAGTGCCAGGAGCCAAGGGGGACTGACTGGACGGCCGAGCAGGTCGCCATCGTGGTCGCCAATTATTTCCTGATGCTCGAGCGGGAGCGGGCCGGCGAGAAAATCAGGCTATTCGGATTACGGTGTGGAGCACGTCCAATTCTTCGTTTAATCCGCAGCCGATGCATCCGGATGCCTGTTAGCTGGTTGCAGTCCAGGGATCGATTATCGTCAGACCGGCAGCATTGAACGCACTCGTGTCGCGCGATGCCACCGCGAAGCCGTGGGCGGCGGCGATCGCGGCGATGTAGCCATCGGGCGTGGGGAAGCCTTTTCCGGCCGCGCGCGCCTTAACGGCGAGTTCGGCATAGCGCCGCGCCGCGGCGGTATCGAAGGGCAGGATGCGGGCCGTGAAAAGGTCCAGCACGCCGTCGAGCGCAACTGCCAGCCTGTCCTTGCGCCTGCCGCGCGGCAGCGCGCCGATACCGAACAAAAGTTCGGCGACGGTAACGCTGGAAAGAAACACCGTCTCGGCCGCTTGGGCGTCGAGCCAGTGGCGGACCGATGGATGCGGTTCGGGCTTCATCGCCTCGGAGACCACATTGGTATCAAGCAGGATCACTCGAGGTGCATCGGCTCAGCGGGACGCACGTCGCGCCCATGTTCAAGTGCCTCGACATCGGCATTGGTGAGGCCAATCTTGCGGCTCATCTCCGAAAGGGCGGTGCCTAGCCGCAGCCGGCCCTGGGGACGCACGGCGGCCTCCAGAATGGCGCGCATTTCCGCTTCCGCGCTGCGATTGTGCTGCGCCGCACGGACTTTCAGGGCGCGATGCGCCTCCTCAGAGAGGTTGCGGATGGTGACAGCGGCCATGATAGCGTCCTCCGGAGATTGATTGCGATGATATCAAAGTAGAGCTCTTGATGGCATTTTTCAAGGGTGATCGCGGTGCTCACGCGCCGGGCCCCGGGAAACCTAAGGATGAGCGCGGCTGGCGCGGCGCCTCCATTCCTCCCTCTGCGGATAATCCGATTTTTTCCAACATCCCCACACCGTAATCCGGATAGCCGAAAATCAACATGGCCGATCTGTACCGGCGGCTATCGCCGGAGGTGGGGCGATCCGAAAAGGCGATCGAAATGGAAGCTCGGCAACGTGTCGGCCGTCCTGGAGGAGCCCGGGATCGCCCGGATCCCCGGGGCTGCTCCGGCCAACTACCAGGATTCCCTGGTGGAGGCCGTTGAGGCCCAGTTAGGGCAGCATCCGAAGTGATCGACTGTGTCGGTGAAGCCGCCTTTCACGTCGGCTGGAGGGCCGGTTCTGGTCCCGCCACCGGCGTTTTCCGAATTCGGACGCGCAGGATGACCGGCCGGCGCTGCAGCGCCTAGTTGGCAAGTACGATCCGGCAGCCAGAGACGAACACAACCGCTCCCTGAGGCGCGCTGGCGAGGAGATGGTGTTCAAGTTCGAGTACGACCGGCTGTGTCAAGCCGGCCGGCGCGACCTGGCCAAGAAGATGGATTGGCCCGCGGATCGCGGCGAGGACCATCGGGGTTACGACATCAGATCCTTTGCGCCAGACAACGGCGAGGAGCGGCTGTTCGAAATCAAGACCACCAACAGGCACGCTCGCACGCGCGTCTGGCTGTCCCGTAACCAGGTTGAGACGGCTGCGCATAACCCAGCGGCCTACCGCGTCCGGAGAATCTTCGACTTCAGTAACGGAGCGGAGATGTTCGACATCAAACCGCCGCTTGATGTCTGCTTGTGTTCGACGCCGGACAAGTACGTGGCCGTGCCGAGGTGAGGCTCCAAGCAATTCCGAATACATCATCGGCGGCTCTGTCATTAAGACGTCCAATGGTCGACTGATCTCCACGACAGCTCGGTGGAAATATGGTTAGCCTTCCCTTGGCGCTCGGCCTGGCTTTGACGAGCGTTCTTCGCAAGGAGCTGCGGGCCAATCGAGACCCCGAGGCCAAACTAGCCGAGGTGATGGAGCCCATCAGTGCCCTTTCGGAGACCTCCGATGTGGTCTTCGCAGCGTTGCAGATTTCCTTTCTTCAGGAAGGTTGCCCCATCGAGGTGCAGGCGGCGTTGGCAAAATATTTCGTCGGCTTGCAGAATGTATCCGATGATCTTTATCCGGCGTTCGAGGCGATGGCGAAGCGATCTCCAGAGCCATTCTTGAGGGCGACGCACGACGCCGCGTTTTCTCTGGTTATGCTGCCAAACTCCAGATGGCTCATAGTAGCGCTGCTTTCGGCATCGGCAGATCCAAAGCATGCCGCGGAGATAGCCCGCCAGGCGCTGGAGTGGCTAGCCCGCCATTCTCTAGCGCCCGAGGTAGGCACGTTCCGTCATTCGAGTGGCGATCCGGCAAAGGACGCCGCGGAATCGGAACGGCTGAAGCAGGAGCTCGAGACTCGCCGCTCGGCCTTGTCGGAGGCTGAACGCGAATTTATCGGCAAGCAACTGAAGGAAGACTCCCGAAAAGGTCTGCCGCAGCTCCATTCGTATGCCCTCGAGCTCATGGCGGGAAAGCCACTAGCGCCCGCCATCCCCGCGCTTATGGGATGGGCCGTCGCCAGCGCCTTGAATCCGGACTTCGACCGACCGGATAAGCATTTCCGACATCTCATGCGTTTCAATGCCGTTGATTGGTTGCCGATGCGGGATGCCGTCCGAACCGCTTGCGAGCCGTTTCTGGCGACGGAGGCGTCGAATACGGGCAAGCGCGCGGCGGCCACCATGTTGAGTGCGACCGGAGATCCGGACGATGCGGCGCAAGCGCATGCCATTTTCGGGACTATCACCCCCGACCGACCGCGCTTTTCCTTGAATGACCCGCTCTACAGTGCGGTCGATCCTTGCGATCCGACCGCAACACAAGCGCCGGAGAATATCGGTGCAATCGTTACGGCCAGCAGGAACGCCAACGTTGCGGAGCTGAGCACAGGCCTTGGCATGACCCCTCAGGATCACCAGGTCACCAGGTCCATGCCCGCTCTTGCCCGCTTCGAGCCAGCCACGGCCGTCGAACTTCGCCATAAGTTCGCCCGGCAGGCGCTCGATCGGGCGAACGTGCTGTCGTTGAGGCAGGCCATGATGGCGCTATTGAAGGACAGTGCGATCCTGGAGCCGGAAATCGTAACCCGACTGGTTTCGATCGGCTCTTCGCCGCCGGCGTCCGAATTCTTGACGGACAAGGGCGGGGTTCGAGACGAATGGCTCGTGCAGCAGTATGCCCTTCGCGCAGCCTTTCCGCACCGGAGCGGCGATGAGCAGCTCCGGGCGCTGGAGGCCGGAGGAGGCAACGAGGCATTGCTAGATCTGCTGGAGGCTACGTCACCCGCCAGCGAGACGGAGATTGACGCTGCTCTGGATCGCGCACTCACATCCCGCGACAACAACAGATTGGCGATGGTCGTAAACTTCGCTCAGTTCAGCAAAAGCTCCCTGTCGAATGCGGCGAAATCCCGACTCATTCCCTTGCTCTCGTCCCCCGATGGTGGAATGAGAATGAGAGCATTGGCGCTCGCCGCGCGGTCTCGAGACCCAGTTCTGTTGAAGCAGTTTCTGGCGACGGGCTGGGACGCCGCGAATTGCGACGCGAAGAACGGCCATCGTGAGATCTGGTATGGCTCGCGGTGCCTGCTGGTAGCCGCCGAGTTGGGCTTGATCGGCGCCGCCGAGGCCGTTGGTCGCATGGGGCCGAACTTCTATGGCTTCGCGGCGCAGTTGAGCGATGAGGGCGCCAAATCGGTCGCCGATAGGGTCGATGTCGCATTCCACCGTGCGATCGGTGTGAACGACATCCCTGAATTTCCCCTGGTGCAGCAGCCAGTCACCGCGATCGAGGGGCAGGAGCCGCCGCTTCTGTCCTTGGTGGATCAGCCGGCCCGCGACATGCAGCAGGCATTCGAGAGACTGGGAGAAGATGATGACGCGTTTCAGCAACGGCAGAAGCGCTCTTGGAAGGCCTTCGACCGCTTCGTCGATCACGTTACTCTCGCCGACGCCCGGATCATCCTGGACGATTTCTCCTGGGGAGGATTCGATGCGATTGTAGCCCGGATGCCTTCTCTCGCGGAGAGTTGGAAGCAAGCGTTGCTGGTCGCCGGCGAGGGAGTGTTCCGCGCCATGCATGCATTCGCAACGGGGCTCGCGAGGGCAATCGCGCCAAGCGATCCCGCGGGTGCTGCAGAGCTGTTCGCTCGAACGGCCTCGCTTCGACCTTTCGTAAACCGTGTCATCGGCGTATCGAGCATTCCCGCGGAGGCCGTTGCGGCCTGGTCCCGTGCTTCGATCACGGAGGTGCGTAAATTGTGCTTCGCCCGACTCGACGCGGCCGCGAACGACTCCTTGATAGCTTCGGAGGTTCTCGCCGCGCATGAGGCCGGAGCGCAAGCGTTCATTCAGCAATACGTCGACGAAAGGTTGGCGATCCAGGAGCCGGCAAAGACGGCGCGGGCTCTTCTTGTCTGTGGATTTTCAGACCTGAATGAACATGCCACCCGTACGCTGCAGCGGTTCGAGGCTTGCGAAGGATTTGTCGGGCAAGCCTACGGGGCGGCAACTTATGCCTATCATAGGAACGCATGGGCACGGCATTGGTACGGGATGATGAAGTCTGCCACGAGCCCTGAGGAATTCTGGAGCTGCGCCGTCCTATTCGCGAAGAT
>NZ_JADFUD010000088.1:0-27804 GCF_054820065.1 Bradyrhizobium sp. UFLA06-06 | reverse complement strand
GCGTCTCGAAGGATGGCCACGAGGGCACCGCCACGAAATGCGATAGCCCTGCCCGCAAGCGGGAGAGGGAGCGCAGTTCGTTCGCGGCGTTATCTCAACCCAATCGCGTCGCGCGCTAGACTGGCTTCGGATCGAGCGTGATCGCCCACAGCTCGGCGTCGACGCGGTCGCGCAGGCTCACCGTCATCTGCCCGCTCTTGCCGTCGATCTTGACGTGGCCGAAGAACTGCATGCCGGCCGACGGCGGCAGGTTCTGGTTGGCCTCGCCCGGCGCCTTGATGAACTTCACCTCGGGGCCGAAGGTGTTGTCGAGCTCGTTCGGACCGAACGTGCCGGCATGCAGCGGGCCGGAGACGAATTCCCAGAACGGATCGAACTCCTGGAACTGGGCCTTGTTCGGGTTGTAGTAGTGCGCTGCGGCGTAATGCACGTCGGCGGTCAGCCACACCGTGTTGACGATACCCGCGGTCTTGATGAAGCGCAGGATATCGGCGATCTCGAGCTCGCGGCCGCGCGCCGGACCGTCGCCCTGCGCAAAGGCTTCCGAGCCCTTCTTGTTGGCGGCATCGTCATAGACGATCAGCGAAAGCGGCATGTCGGAGGCGATCACCTTCCAGGTGGCGCGCGAGTTGAGCAGCGCGCGCTTCAGCCAGGCCATCTGGTCCGGGCCGATGAAATAGGCGTCGGGGCCGTACTGCTCCTGCAGGTTCGGGCCGTTGGGGCCGCGATAGCTGCGCTCGTCGAGCATGAAGACGTCGAGATGCGGACCGTAGCTCAGCGTGCGATAGACGCGGCCCGGCTCGACGATGCTCTCGCGCATCGGATACATCTCGTGGAAGGCCTTGGCCGCGCGCGCCGCGAGCACGGTGATGTCGCGCTCCTTGTAGGCCGCCGGCAGTTGCTTCGACAGCGACCAGTTGTTGGTCACCTCGTGATCGTCCCACTGCACGAAGATCGGCACCTCGGCATTGAAGGCGCGGACGTTGTTGTCGAGGAAGTTATATTTGTGGGCGGCCCGGTATTCGTCGAGCGTCTCGGCGACCTTGGCCTTCTCGGGAATCGTGACGTTCTTCCAGATCTTGCCGTCGGGAAGCTTCACCTCGGAGGGGATCACGCCGTCGGCGTAGATCGTGTCGCCGGAGTGCAGAAGGAAATCCGGAGCGTGCTTCTTCATCGCGGCGAACGTGATCATGCCGCCGTCGTCGGGATTAATGCCCCAGCCCTGGCCGGCGACGTCGCCGCCCCACACGAACGAGACGTCGCGGCGATCGCTCGGCGCGGTGCGGAAGCGGCCGACCACCGGCTCGCCGACGATGTCGATATGGGCAAGGTCGCGGAAGCGGACGCGGTAGAAGATGTCCTGGCCGGAGGGCAGGTTCTCCAGCAGCATCTTGGCGGTGAAGTCGCCCTCGGGCAGCGCCGTGATCGGCGGCAGCGTATGGGCGTCCTTGAACGATTCGGTGGTCGCGACCTCGACCATCATCTGCGACGGCCGGTCGGCCCGCGCCCACACCACGCCGCCGTCGACGCCGACATCGCCGGACTGCACGCCATGGGTGATCACGGGGCGGTCGACGGCCCGCGACAGATAGGGCATCGCGATCACGCCGGCGCCGGCCGCAGCCGCCGTGGAGAGAAAGCGTCGGCGGGTGAGTTTTCGCGAGAACCGGAACGTCATGGGGAGCCTCCTCAGGTCACAGCGACAATGCGCCGCAGGCGCGCCAAGACCTAGAAAAATTCCATGACGGAGAGATTACAGGGACGAGGAAGTGTGGAGAGGAATCAGAGGCAACGCTCCGTAAGGTGAGCACGCCTGTCAGGCTCCCTCTCCCGCCTGCAAGCGGGGGAGGGTGGGGTGGGGGTTCTCTCCACGAATCGTACCGTGGAGAGAGCCCCCACTCGCATTGCATCTGCGATGCAATGCGGCCTCCCCCGCAAGCGGGACGGGCGAAGGGAGTGCGCGGATAAAGGGAGCTTGCGTATAAGAAAACCTACGCCGTGCCCGCTGCCCTGAACTGCGTGGCAGTCCGTTGCAAATTTTGCGGCATGCTGAACAACAGCGCCTTGCGGTCGGCGACAGCGTTATGAAGCTGCTCGAGTGCGATGTTGAACGCGGTCAGCGTGCCTTCCTCGATTGCGCCGTGCTCGAAACAGTCCAGCGTGTGGCGCAGGATGTCGTCGGCCTCCGCCTGCATCTGGTCGAGTTCCTCGATTGAATCGCTTTGCCGTGCGGCCTTCAACATCTCCAGCAAGCGTTCGCGCTGCGAAGTATTGGTGTTGCGCTCGTCCTGCTTGAGATAGCCGGCGAACCACGCACCGGCCGAGCCCATCGCCGAGAACGCCATCAGGCTCCACCAGATGTAGTCGCTGTAGCGGTCGAGGAAGGTTTTTTCCTCGCCGTCGACAAAGGCGGCGGCGCCCGGATGCACCGGAATGGTGGCATCCTTGTCGGTGTCCGGCGTCTCGATCTTGGCGGCGAGCGGGAAATCGGTCTTGAGCGACTGCCGGATCGCGAACAATTGCCGCGTGAATGCCGCGACCGTCGAGTCCGACAGGCCCTTCCGCGCAACGATGTGGTGCGAGAAGCTGATCGTCTTCACCTCATCGTCGGGCCGGTCGGCGGAGCCGAGCGAGCCGGCGGGGATTTCCGCGGCCTCATAGGCCGGATGGTTTTGCGCGATTGCCTCCGAGGCGTCGATCGCAAGGAAGCTCGGCTCGCCGCCGTCGCGGACCGATGCCGTGATCGCATCGATCGTGATCTTGCTGTTGGCCGGACCGACGGCGAGATAGGCGTCGGCCTTCAGGTTCTTGATCGCTTCCGCCGCCTCATTGGCCGGGAATTGCACGATTTCGACCTTCATCGGGTCGACGCCGTATTGCGTCAGGATCAGCTTCAGCAAATTGACATTGGCCGGGGTGCGGCCGACGACGCCGATCTTGCGGCCGGCAAGCTGCGCGATCTTGGTGATCCGCGCGGATTTCCGAACCTTGCCCTTGGCGGGCGGAACCCACATCACCACGACATTCTTGCGCAGGGTCGCGACCGCCTGGGCATTCTTCGGCACTTCGAGATCGCCGCGGATGATGGCGAGATCGGCCTTGCCGTCGGCCAGCGTCTGCGCGCTGGCGGTGGCGCCCTCGGTCTGCACCGGCCTCAGCTTGACCTGGGTTTGCTGCTGGTTGTTGAAGGCCTGCGCCAGCGCCTGCACGACCTTGAGGTCATCGCTGTTGGCGGGACCGACCGCGATCCGCAGCGTCACCGGACGCACGGCGAAATAATAGCCCGCCAGCAACGTGCCGATGATGGCCAGCGCGCCCGCGATCAAAACGAACATCAGCCGCCGCTTTGCCGAACGCAGCGGCTTGGGCGACATGCTGGCGGAGCCGTCTGTCATCGATCTCGCAAACAATCGTCGGGGCTCAATCTCGCAAAACTACCAACGCGCATACATCCCCTATGTGTAGCAAATTACTGAATGGACAGATGTTACAACTCCGTCATGGTTACCAGCGGCGATAGGACGCGATTTCGGCCTTAATTTGGGCGTGGATCCCATCCCGGAAGCCGGTTGTTAGGCTAAAGTCGGCGTTAAACGGGAGGTTACCATGGTCGAACGGCTGTCAGTGGAGGCAAGGAAGGCCGCCCTTTGGGAACTGGCCGGCTGGTCGGAAACGTCCGGCCGCGAGGCGATCGCCAAGACTTTCGTGTTCAAGGACTTCAACGAGGCCTTCGGGTTCATGGCCCGCGCCGCCCTGGTCGCCGAGAAGAGCGACCATCACCCCGAGTGGAAAAACGTCTACAAGACGGTCGAGGTGGTGCTGTCGACCCACGATGTCGGCGGGGTGACCAAGCGCGACATCGACCTCGCCAAGGCCATGAACGCGATCGCAAGGCAGCTTGGGGTCAGTTGAGCCCGGCGCGCGCAACCTTGCGCGGGTCCGCCGATATCCCCAGATTCGCATCGTCCGCCGCCGAACTGGCGCGGCGTCGAGGAACCTTGCGATGACATCGAGCGAACACGGTGTGGGATTTGGGCCTGCCGATCGGCTGGCACAGGACCCCGAAAGCGTGCGCCGCCGTTTCTGGATCAAGTTCAAGAAGGTGGTGGCGAGCCTGCCCTTCGCGGAGGACCTGTTGGCTGCCTATTACTGCGCGTTCGACCGGCAGACGCCGCGCCATGTGCAGGCGGCGCTGCTCGGGGCGATCGCCTATTTCATCCTGCCGTTCGATTTCGTGCCCGACATGCTGCCGATCCTCGGCTTCACCGATGACGCCGCAGTGCTCGCAACAGCGCTCCGCATTGTGGCAAGCCACATCACGCCGGAGCATCGCGATGCCGCCCGCGCCGCGCTGAAGCGCGGTGTGCCGGAGGGCGCGGAAAGTAGCCCGGATGAAGCGTAGCGTAATCCGTGGTCTTTCTCGCCGATCGATCGAGCGGGTTTCGCTGCGCCCGATCCGGGTCCGAGGAGTCTAGCGTTTCTCGCCGGCGCGCAGTTGGGCACGAGAGTTGTTTTCCGCTTCCCACGCCCGGAACTGCTTGAACAGCACCTCCTTGTCGGCGTCGCTCTGCAAGCGCGTCGCCGCCGGGCTCTGCTTCAGGAATTCATCGAAACGGGTGCGCGTGGCAGCTTCGACGCCGTGGCGGTCCAGCCATTGCTGGGCTACCGGCAGGCGTTGCCAGCCCGGCAGTGGCGCCGACAGCGAGACCTCCCGCCACTTCGGATGGAACGGCGGATTCTGGAACGTCGGAAATTTTGTGAAGAACGCATCCACGAAATTGGCCAGCTTGTTGTAGCGCTCCGTCTTCGGTGCCCAGTTATAGGCCGCAAGCACGGCAGGAACGGCGATCGTGTCAACGCGCTCCTCGCCCGAAATCAGGTTGGGATAGTCCTTGGCCGACAGGCTCGCCGGCAGATAGTCGTCCTGCAACGGTTTCTCGTAGTTGACCGGCACCAGGTGGAACCGGTCGTCCTTGAAGCCGCTCACAGACTTGTAAGGCTTGCCGCCACAGACGATCACCGCGTCGATTTCGCCGGTCTTCAGTTTCTCCAAGGCGATGCGCTGCTCGATATAGACGACCTTCGGCTTCATTCCGAGCCGCTCGAACACGGTCAGTGCGGTGACGAAGGTGCCGCCATTGGGAAGGTCGACGCTGATCGTCTTGCCCTCAAGCTCCCTGAGATTACGGATCGATTTCGACGCGATCACGTGCATCTCTTCGTTATAGAGCTTGGTCACGTAGGTGAACTGCTTCTTGATGTCTTTCGCGATGCCCTTCCGCTCGAGATAGTCGAGCGTGTCAGATCGAACGATGCCGAGATCGACGCCCTGCAGAAACAGGATGTCGGCGACGCTCTGCACCGAGCCGCGCCCGACGATCGGCAGGATGCGCAACTTATTGCCATCGTCGAGCACGGAGGCGAGATCGGCGCCGAACTGAACATAGGTGCCGCCGATCGTACCCGAGATCAGCGTGACCGTGTTGGCGTTGAGGCTCTGCTTGGTGCTTACGGAGCCGAACTGAAAGATCGCCTTCAGGCTGTCGCTGACCTTGGCCGGGTCGAATTCGGTCTGCTCGGCCCGTGCCGCCAGGCCGCAAATCATCATGCCTGTGCATAGTACCAATCCAAACAAGCGTCGCATGTGTCCCTCGAGATGAGCTTAGTTCTGCATTTGCGCGAGGCGCTGCTGCGCGGACTGCGAGCCGAGTTCGGCGGCCTTGCGATACCAGAGGCGCGCGGTCTCCGGATCGGGCGTGATGCTCCGCTTGTCCAAAGTCCCCAGCACGTCGGGGTCGTAGGTGCGCGCCAGCAACAGCGCCGCGTCCGCGTCCTGCGCATCCGCGGCCCGCTCGAGCAGGAGTCGCGCCGATACGATGTCGCCGATCGCAAGCAGGCTGTTGGCGCGCTTCAGAAGCGCCGCGACCGCATCCGGATCGAGGCGTCTTGCCTGTGGCGCCGCCGGTAATGGCTCGACCGGCGCAGCAGCGGGTACTTCGACCGCGACGATTTGGCTCTGAATCGCTTCCTGATAGGCGGCCGCGATCTCAGCGCGCGACGGCTGGCTCGCGATGGCGGGTGATGCTGGCGTTGCCACGGCGCGAACAGCCTCAGCAAGGTCCGCCCGGACCCCGACTGGCGAAACGCCGACCAATAAGGCCTTGGCGCTCAGGATCGTGTCGCGCGTGACGCCGGCGGACAACAGCGCGAAGACCGCCGCCGCGACAGCCGCGACGGCCGAAGCTGTCAGCAGGCCGATGCGAAGGCGCGAACGCGGAATCGTCGTGCGCCTTTCCCAATCCGCGTCGTACTCGTCAATTTGGCTTGAGAGAAAGAGCGGAGCTGGTTCGTCCGCGCCGAAGTCGATGCCTGCCCGATGCGATCGTCGGTAGCGATAATGCGCAAATCCGGGATCGTTGATATCTGCGTTGACTGCGCCGTGCGGCGGATCGTTGCCGTGAACGTGTCCTGAATTCCCCACCATGATGACGCTTCCCCGTTACTATGACGCAACAATCGGGCATCTCTGGTGTCTGGTTGTTATTCTTATTGGGGTACCTGAGCGCCCGTTACGGGTCCTTAATCGCCTTGCGATTGGGCCCAAAAAGCGGCCTCGGTCGCTGCGAATCGGGAGAAATTTGGGTTTGATTGCGGCAGCGCGCGCCAATTCAGAGAAAGTTCACAAGGTTTGCTCGCGTTGCGCGCGCAGCGCTGAAGCGCGGAGTGCCGACTGAGGAGTGAGGTCTGCGTTCTCCTCCCCCTGAAAGGGGGAAGGTCGGGATGGGGGTCAGCCGCAGACGCCGCTGTAAGTGGAGAGAGCAGATCCCCACCCGCTTTGCTCTGCGAGCAAAGCGACCTCCCCTTTTCAAGGGGAGGTTGGAGCATCCGTAGCCCGGATGCAGCGAAGCGTAATCCGGGGCTGCTCTAACCGCGGATGGCCTGGTCCCGGATTTCGCTGCGCTCCATCCGGGCTACGCATTCTCTTCCTCAGCTTCCCGGGTGCAGGATCACCTTGCCCATCGCCTTGCGGCCGGCGAGCACCTTCAAGGCTTCCGCGGTCTGCGACAGCGGGAAGGTACGGTCGACATGTGAGGAGATCTTGCCTTCCGCGGTCCACTGCACGAGCTTCTCGAGGTTCTTGCGGTTCTTGTCCGGGTTCTGCCGCGCCCAGGCGCCCCAGAACACGCCGCGGATATCGCAGCCCTTCAGCAGTGCGAGGTTGAGCGGGATCTTCGGAATCTCGCCGGCGGCAAAGCCGATCACCAGGAAGCGGCCTTCCCACGCGGTCGAACGCAGCGCAGCCTCGGCGTAGGCGCCGCCGACCGGATCGAACACGATGTCGGCGCCCTTGCCGTCGGTCAGCTTGCGCAGGCCTTCCTTGAGATCTTCCTTCGCATAGTTCAGCGTCAGCTCGGCGCCGTGTTGCTTGGCGAATGCCAGCTTCTCGTCCGACGAGGCGCAGGCAATCACCTTCAGGCCCATCAGTTTGCCGAGCTCGCACGCGGCAAGGCCGGTGCCACCGGCGGCCCCTAACACCGCGAGCGTCTCGCCCGGCTTCGGGCTTGCGCGATCTTCCAGCGCATGCAGCGCGGTGCCGTAGATGATGATGATGCCGGCGGCGCGGTCGTAATCGAGATTGTCGGGAATCTTCACGATCGAATTCGCCGGCAGCGCGATCTTGTCGCGCGCGCCGTTGTGGCCGCAGGAAGCGACGACGCGATCGCCGACCTTCAGGTCAGTGACGCCTGCGCCGACACTTTCGATCACGCCGGCAACTTCGGCGGCCGGCGAGAACGGGAACGGCGGCTTGATCTGGTACTTGCCCTGGATCATCAGGATGTCGAAGAAATTCAGCGCCGCCGCCTTGATCGCGATCACGGCTTCGCCGGGAGCCGCCACCGGATCGGGCACGTCAGCCAGCACGAGATCGTCGGGTTGACAGTATTGCGAGCAGAGGATGGCTTTCATGGACACACCTGAGTTTCGGACGCAGAAAGAGCTGCAAGATCTTGGACTACAAGCTTCATGCCGGATTTGCGGCGGAGCGACAATACAGTGCGGAGGGATCAAACTATGTTTGAAAAAGGCCTGCTAGCGAAAAAGCGCATCCTGATCACCGGCGGCGGCTCCGGCCTCGGCGCGGCGATGGGCCGCCGCTTTGCCGAACTCGGCGCCGAACTGATCATCTGCGGGCGGCGCGAGGGGCTGCTGGAGGAAACCGCAGCAAAATTCCGCAGCGAACTCGGCGCCAAGGTTTCCACCGCGCGCTGCGATATCCGCGACGGCGCAGCGGTCGAAGCGATGATGGATCAGGTCTGGCAGGACGCGCCGATCGACGTTCTCGTCAACAATGCTGCCGCAACCTTTATTGCGCAGAGCGAACATTTGTCATTCCGCGCGGCGGACGCGATCCTCGCGCCGACACTGCATGGCACGATGTATTGCACGCTCGCCGCCGGCCGCCGCTGGATCGACGGCAAGCACAAGGGCGTGGTGCTCTCGATCCTGTCGACCTCGACCATCACCGGCCGCGCATTCACGGTGCCGTCCTCGATGGCCAAGACCGCGGTGCTGGCGATGACCAAGAGCCTTGCGGTGGAGTGGGGCCCGAAGGGCATCCGCACCGTCGCGATCGCGCCCGGCGCGTTTCCGACCGCAGGTGCGACCGGACAGTTGCGTCCCGAAGGGCGCGGCGAGAGCTGGGCGCATCGCAATCCGCTCGGCCGCGCCGGCGAGCATGCGGAGCTCGCCAATCTCGCGACCTTCCTGATCTCGGATCAGGCCGGCTACATCAACGGCGAGATGGTGGTGCAGGATGGCGGCTCGCACTTGCGCAGTTCCGGTGCCGAGGACCTGCTGCAATGGACCGATGCGCAGTGGGAGAACCAGCGCGCTGCGCGCGCCAAGTGATAGGCCAAGTGATAACAAGTCGCGACATGCGCACCACCAAGTCACGATAGTGAGCGGCGTTCGTCTTTCGGCCTAACTGCCTTCCCAAAAAAGCGTTTCCCGGTTATCCATCCGAGCCGGCGGAGGGGAATCGCCGGGCCATCTTGCAGTCACAATGATGGGGGAACCAGTTGGCCGTGCGGCAGATTCTGACATCACTGGTTGCCTGTATCCTGTGCGGGTTCATCACCCTCGCGCCGGGGCAGGCTGCGCCCAAGAAGGATACCGCGAAGGAAGCAGCCAAGCCGGCGCCTTCGGCCGCGGCGGCTGCGGCCGGCGGCGCGGAGCCGACGCTGATCGGCCAATTCGGCACCTGGGGCGCGTACACGGCGTCGCCCAACGGCAAGAAGGTGTGCTTTGCGCTCGCCAAGCCGGCCTCGTCGAAGACCAATCCGGCGAACCGGCCGCGCGATCCGGCCTATGCCTTCATCTCCACCCGTCCGGCGGAGAAGGTCGTCAACGAAGTCTCGATCATGATCGGCTACACCGTGAAGCCGGGCTCCGAATCGACGGTTCAGGTCGGCGGCGGGACCTATGCGATGTACACGCAGGGCGACGGCCTCTGGATCAAGAATGCGGCCGAAGAGGAGCGGATGGTGGAATCCATGCGCAAATCGGCCGAACTGACGGTAAAAGCCGTCTCGGCCAAGGGCACCGAGACAACAGACACCTTCTCGCTAAAGGGCCTGGCGCAGGCGCTCGACCGGCTCGGGCAGGACTGCCGGCGCTAGAGAACCGGCTTAAGGCCTGAAATCGAAGTATTTGGTGGCTTTCCAGCACCGGCTGGAAGGCCTATTTGAGGTTTCATGACCGACACCGTGACCACCCATGCCGTTTCCGGCGCCAGCGCGCTGGTCGAGAAGGTTCCGCTCGAGACCTATGTGCCGCCGGCCAGGCCGTCGCTGATCGGGCTGTCGCGCGCCGAGATCGCCGATCGCCTGGGCGAGATCGGGGTGCAGGCCGGCCAGCGCAAGATGCGCACCCAGCAGCTCTGGAACTGGATGTATTTCCGCGGCGCCAAGAGCTTTGCCGAGATGACCAACGTCTCGAAGGACATGCGCGCCGAGCTCGAGAAGCATTTTACCGTCGACCGTCCCGAAGTGGTCGCCGAGCAGATCTCCAATGACGGCACCCGCAAATGGTTGCTGCGGCTGCCGAGCGGCGACAAGGTCGAGCGGCCGCACGAGGTCGAGTGCGTCTACATCCCCGAGACCGATCGCGGCACGCTGTGCGTTTCCTCGCAGGTCGGCTGCACGCTGAACTGCGCGTTCTGCCACACCGGCACGCAGCGGCTGGTGCGCAACCTCACCGCCGGCGAGATCGTCGGCCAGGTGATGGTGGCGCGCGACCGGCTGAATGACTGGGCCGACCGCGAGGACGGCACGCGCCGCGTCACCAACATCGTGATGATGGGGATGGGCGAGCCGCTCTACAATTTCGACGCGGTGCGCGATGCGCTCCTGATCGTCGCCGACAATGAGGGCATCGGCATTTCCCGCCGCCGCATCACGCTGTCGACCTCGGGCGTGGTGCCGAACATCCAGCGCACCGGCGACGAGATCGGCGTGATGCTTGCGATCTCGCTGCATGCGGTGCGCGACGAGCTGCGCAACGAGCTGGTGCCGTTGAACCGCAAATATCCGATCAAGGAGTTGCTGCAGGCTTGCCGCGATTATCCCGGCGCTTCCAACGCGCGGCGCATCACGTTCGAATATGTGATGCTCAAGGGCGTCAACGATTCGCTCGATGACGCAAAACTCCTGGTGAAGCTGCTGAAGGGCATTCCGGCGAAGATCAATTTGATCCCGTTCAATCCGTGGCCGGGCACTGCCTATGAATGCTCGGACTGGGAGCAGATCGAAAAGTTCTCCGAATATATCTTCAACGCCGGCTATTCCTCGCCGGTGCGCACCCCGCGCGGCCGCGACATCCTCGCCGCCTGCGGCCAGCTCAAGTCGGAGACCGAAAAGCTCTCCGCCCGCGAGCGCCAGGCGCTGCGCGCGATGGCGATGACGGACTAATTAGATGGCCTTGATCGGCCGCCTGTTCGTCGTCGCGTTCGGCTTCCTGATGGCCTGCTTCGTGGCAGGGATCATCGTGGTCGTCGCGGTGCTGTATCCCGAGATCAGCGATTTCGGCGGGCAGATCGACCAGAGCGCCGTCAACGTCGTGCTCGGCTTCGGTTTCATCTTCATATCAGGCTTCGCATTGTTGCCGGCGCTGATCGTGGTGCTGATCACCGAGGCGTTCTTCATCCGGAGCGTGCTGGCCTATGCCGTCGGCGGCGCCATCGTCGGCGCGGCCTGCTATCTCGGCCTGGTTCCGTTCGATCCCGATATGATGCAATTCCACGGCATCGTGCGCCGGCACATGGAGATCATGACCGGCGCCGGCATCGTCGCGGGCCTGGTCTACTGGCTGATCGCCGGCCGCACCGCCGGCGCCTGGCGCGAGCCGCCGCGACCGTTGCCGCCGCCCCCGCCCTTGCCGTCGCAATCGCGGCCGCAGGCACCGCCGTCATCCTGAGGAGCCGTGCGCAGCACGGCGTCTCGAAGGATGGGCCGGAGCAAGATCGCATCCTTCGAGGCTCGCAAGAGCTCGCACCTCCAGCGACAAAGGCGAAGCCTTTGCGTGGGGATGACGTCACTTCCCATGCCCCGCAGCCTCGGCTAAACCGCGCGCCATGAACCGGACCGGACTTTTCATCGCGCTGGCACTGGCGCTCATCGTCGGCATCCTGTTCGGGATCTATCCCGAGCTCGACCTGAAGCTCGCGGCCATGTTCTACGATGCCGCGCAAAAAACCTTCCCGCTGAAGCTCGACGCGGTGGCGTCGTTTGCGCGCGATGCGGCGATGTGGATCGCCTGGGCGCTGGTGCTGCCGGCGATCGGGACCATCGTCTGGAAATTCATCCGGCCCGACCGGCCGATGCTGATGTCCGGCCGCGCCGCGGTGTTCCTGCTCACCACGATGCTGCTCTCGGCCGGCGTGCTCACCAATTTCACCTTCAAGAACTATTGGGGCCGGCCGCGGCCGGTGTTCGTGACGCAGTTCGGCGGCGATTTGCAATTCATGCCGTGGTGGGACCCGCGCGGCGGCTGCCCGCGCAACTGCTCGTTCTTCTCCGGCGAGGGCGCCACCGCGTTCTGGACCTATGCACCGGCGGCGCTGACGCCGCCCGCGTGGCGGCCGCTGGCCTTTGCCGGGGCCACCGTGTTCGGCATCGTCACCAGCGGGCTGCGAATGGCCTTCGGCGGCCATTTCTTCACGGACGTGGCGATAGCGGGCCTGGTGTCGTTCTTCACGGTCTGGCTGTTCTACGCGCTGATCTACCGCTGGGCAGCGACCCGGCTGACCGACCCCCAGGTCGATGCCGCGCTGACGCGGCTCGCAATGCCCGGCTACCGGCTGATGCAGCGCTGGCGCCGCGGCGGCCAGGCACAGCCGAGCCAGCCCGAGGCGTGATTAAAGGCGTGCCCAGGCTCCGGAAATTTGATATTCGGCCTGCCTAATCACCACCGATTTCGACCGATTGGACCGTCCCATGAGTACGATTCTGAAAAGCCTGCCCACCGGCGAAAAAGTCGGCATCGCATTCTCGGGCGGCCTCGACACCTCAGCGGCGCTGCTCTGGATGAAGCTGAAGGGCGCCAAGGTCTTCGCCTATACCGCCAATCTCGGCCAGCCCGACGAGGCCGACTACGACGCGATCCCGCGCAAGGCGATGGATTTTGGCGCCGAGAAGGCCCGCCTGGTCGATTGCCGCACCCAGCTGGTCCATGAAGGCATCGCCGCGATCCAGTCCGGCGCGTTCCACATCTCGACCGGCGGCATCACCTATTTCAACACCACGCCGCTCGGCCGCGCGGTGACCGGCACGATGCTGGTCGCGGCGATGCAGGAGGACGGCGTCAACATCTGGGGCGACGGCTCGACCTTCAAGGGCAACGACATCGAGCGCTTCTATCGCTATGGCCTGCTGACCAACCCGAGCCTGCGCATTTACAAACCCTGGCTCGACCAGCAGTTCATCGACGAGCTCGGCGGCCGCGCCGAGATGTCGGCGTTCATGACCGCGCAAGGCTTCGCCTACAAGATGAGCGCGGAGAAGGCCTATTCGACCGACAGCAATCTGCTCGGCGCGACGCATGAGGCCAAGGATCTCGAGAGCCTTGCGAGCGGCATCACCATCGTCAATCCGATCATGGGCGTGCCGTTCTGGCGCGCCGACTGCGACGTCAAGGCCGAGAAGGTCGTGGTGCGGTTCGAGGAAGGCCAGCCGGTCGCACTGAACGGCAAGACGTTTGCCGATCCGGTTGCGCTGTTCCTCGAAGCCAATGCGATCGGCGGCCGCCACGGCCTCGGCATGAGCGACCAGATCGAGAACCGGATCATCGAGGCCAAGAGCCGCGGCATCTACGAGGCGCCGGGCATGGCTCTGCTGCACATCGCCTATGAGCGTCTCGTCACCGGCATTCATAACGAGGATACGATCGAGCAGTACCGCATCAGCGGCATGCGGCTCGGCCGCCTGCTGTATCAGGGGCGCTGGTTCGATTCGCAGGCCTTGATGCTGCGCGAGACCGCGCAGCGCTGGGTGGCGCGCGCCGTCACCGGCGAGGTGACGCTCGAGCTGCGCCGCGGCAACGACTACTCCATCCTCAACACCGAGAGCCCGAACCTGACCTATGCGCCGGAGCGGCTCAGCATGGAGAAGGTCGAGGACGCCGCCTTCACGCCGGCCGACCGCATCGGCCAGCTGACGATGCGCAACCTCGATATCGCCGACACCCGCGCCAAGCTCGGCCTCTACAACAAGACCGGCCTCATCTCGAGCGGCGAAGGCTCGCAGATCTTCCAGCTCGAGAACGACAAGGACTGAGGCGGCGGGCGAACGCGCCACAAACTCAGTGTCGTCCCGGGCAAGCGCAGCGCGACCCGGGACCCATAACCACGACCTTCAATTGTGGCGCAACGCTGGGGCCACAGCGCGCTTCGACAACGTTACCCTGTGGTAATGGGTCCCGGCCTTCGCCGGGACGACGTGGGAGAGAGTTCGCCTACCTCACCCTCAGCGCATCAAGCAGCGAGCGGAACGCGCGAGCGTAATCGGTGCCGGTCTTGCCGATATCCGGCCCCGCGGAGACCGCGACCGCGGCTTCCGTCACCGCGCCGAGCAGCAGCCGTGCTAACGGCTCGATCGGTTGCCTGGCGATCACACCGGCGTCCATCGCAGCAGCCAGCGCGCGTGGAAACTTGCCGCCGAAATGTTTGGCGTCGATCTCGCGCCAGCGTTCCCAGCCGAGCACGGCCGGACCATCGCGCAAGATGATCTGGCCGGTCGGGCCTTTCGAGCACGCCGCGAAATAGCCCTGCGTGCCCGCTGCCATCGCCGCCAGCGGATCGTTCTCGGCGCGCGAGATGCGGTCGAGATCGGCGACGAGGTCGATTGACACCTGCTCGAACACGGCCTCGAACACCGCCTCCTTGGTCGCGAAGTGATGATAGACCGCGCCCTTGGCGACGCGCGCTCCAGCGGCGATGTCGTCCATCGTCGCAGCGGCAAAGCCGCGCTCGCCAAAAATGCGCCGCGCCGCCTTGACGATGGCGGCTCTGGTTTTCTCGCGCCGCTCGGCCTGGGTTGCCATGGCGCATCTCTATCCCAGTTCCAGGCGCAAGCCAATTGACTTACCGACTGCCAGTCGATAAATACCGACTATCAGTCGGTAACTGGAGAGTGCCCATGCCCTCGCTTAGGACGTTGCAAGCCTTCGCTGACACGGTGGAATCCAACGACCATGTCGGCGCGATCAGGAACTTCTATTCAGACGATGCCCGCACCCAGGAGAATGACGGCCAGTGGCGGGTCGGCCGCGAGGCACTGGCAGCGCGCGAGGCGGCGGTGCTGGCCGCGGTCGCCGGCGTCAAGACCACGCGGCTCGGGCCGCTCCTGCTCGACGGCGATCATTCGGCGATCTGCTGGCGCTTCGAATTCACCGGCAAGGACGGCAAGGTTCGCAGCATGGAGGAGGTCGCCTGGCAGACCTGGCGCGGCGAGGAGCTGGTCGAGGAGCGCTTCTTCTACGATCCGCAGCAGATGGCGCGCTGAAATCACGCCGGCCTTGCGGCAATACGCCCCGGCGCGCCTCATTGCGCCGTCATCCGCCGCCACTAGCCTCCGCTCCGATGCGCATGATGCGCATGGGCGGAGCATCGATCATGATCAAGCAAGTTGCCGGTATGGCCGTCACGCTGGCGTTGTCGGCAGCGCCGGCGTTCGCCCAGACGATCTATCCGATCGATCGCGCCGATATCCTCGTCGGCGCCAAATTCGACTTCAAGGTCGAGCTTCCGGGGTTGGTCGATCAAGCAAAGCTCAAGGTCACGCTGAACGGCGCGGACTATGCCGCGGTGTTCGGCCAGGGCGGCACATTCACCGCGCGCGAGGCCGGCCGGGAGCAGTCGGCGCTGTTGCTGCGCGATGTCTCGCTCGCCAAGCCCGGGCAGGTCGCCGTCGAAGTCAGCGACGGCACGCAGAGCCGCAAGGTGACCTGGACCGTCTATGACACCGGGGCACGCAAGGCCAGGAACGTGATCCTGTTCATTGGCGACGGGATGTCGCCTGCGCATCGCACCGCCGCGCGAATCCTTTCCAAGGGAATTGCGGAGGGTAAAAGCCGCGGCAAGCTCGCGATCGACGACATGCCGCATATGGCGTTGGTCGCGACCGCGGGCTCGGACTCGATCATCACCGATTCGGCGAACGCCGCGAGCGCCTACGCCACCGGCCACAAGGCCGCGGTCAATGCGCTCGGCGTCTACGCCGATCGCACGCCCGATCCGCTCGACGATCCGAGGGTCGAGACCATCGCGAGCCTCGCCAAGCGCCGGGCGGACCTCGCCGTCGGCATCGTCACCAACACCGAGGTCGAGGATGCGACGCCGGCTGCGATGGTTGCGCATACCCGCCGCCGCGCCGCCTATGACGCGATCGTCGCGCAATATTTCGACGCGAAGCCCGACGTGCTGATGGGCGGCGGTTCCGCGAACTTCCTGCCGCAATCCACGTCCGGGTCGAAACGCAAGGACGATATCGACTATCTGGCGCGCTTCCGCGACGCCGGCTACCCGGTCGCGACCACCGCAAGCGAGCTCGCCGCGCTCGCGGCCAATCCGGACACCCGCCAACTGCTCGGCCTGTTCGCCGCCGGCAACATGGACGGTGCGCTCGACCGCAAGTTCCTGAGGGGCGGCGGCGTCAGGAAATTCCCCGAGCAGCCGGACCTGACCGAGCAGGTCCAGGCCGCGCTCACGGTGCTGTCGAAACACGAGGCCGGTTTCTTCCTGATGGTCGAGTCCGGCCTGATCGACAAATACGCCCATCTGCTCGACATGGAGCGCGCGGTCTACGACACCATCATGCTCGACAATGCGGTGCGGCTCGCCAAGGACTGGACGAAAGCGCGCAGCGGCGACACGCTGATCCTGGTCGTGGCCGACCACAACCATCCGAACAGCCTGGTCGGTACCATCAATGACGACATGGCGGCGACACCCAACGTGCCGCTGCGCGAGCGCGTCGGCGTCTACGAGAAGGCCGGCTTTCCGAATTATCCGGCGCCGGACGCCGAGGGTTATCCATCACGCGTCGATGTCAGCCGGCGGCTTGCGATCTTCTCCGCCAGCCTGCCGGATCACTACGAGACGTTCCGCCCGAAACTCGACGATCCGAACGAGCCGACGGTGAAGGGCGACCAGCCCGACACGTTCAAGGCCAATGACAAGTACAAGGATGTCCCCGGCGTCGTGCTGCGCTTCGGCAATCTGCCGGCGATGATCGGCGCCAGCGTGCATTCCGGCGAGGACGTCATCCTCACCGCGACCGGCCCGGGCAGCGAGCGCGTCCACGGCTCAATGGACAACACCGAGGTATTCCGCGTGATGGTCGAGGCGCTGGGACTGGGCGCGGGGAAATAGCTCAAACGTGCCGCAGGCATGAAAATGGCCGGGATCGCTCCCGGCCATTTCGTCGCGTGATGTCGCGCCGGCTCAGCGCGGCGGGGCGGCGGAGGCGGTGCCGCCATTGAGCAGCGGAGTGATGCGGCGGACGGTGACGCGCCGGTTGATGCGGCTCGGTCCGTCGGTCTGCTCCTTCAGATATTGCGAGCCGTAACCCTGCGAGGTCAGGTTCTCCGCCGGCACGCCGAACTGCTGCGTCAAGAGCTCGGCAGCGGATTGCGCACGGCGGTCCGACAGCGACAGATTGTCGGTGTCGTTGCCGGTCGCATCCGTATGGCCCTCGATCAGGAACACCTCGCGCGGGTTGCGCTGGATGGCCCGATTGAGACCGTCGGCGATCACCTGCAGCCGCGCAGCCTGGTCCGGCGGGACGGTCCACGATCCGGAGTCGAAATTGATCGTGTTGACGTCGATGCTCGGCATCTGCATGCGGACATTGGGGCTATAGCGGATCTCGTCGAGCGAGTAGCGCCGTTCGATCCGCTGCACCGGCGGTGCCTCCATGGTCTCGTAGATCACGTCGGGCGACGCGTCCTGAGCGTCGACGATGTAGCGATCGTAGGGAATGTTGACCACCGGCGGTGGCGCGTCGACATAGAAGCCGCCGACCGCCCGCGGATCGCGATAGCTGTTGTCGATGATGACGACCTCGCGTCCGCCAGTATCCCTGCGGATCCGGCGCAACATCTGGCCGTCGGAGCCGACCACCGTGATGATCTCGCTGCCGTCGGGACGAACCACGACCGTCCGCGTCTCGCCGCCGATCGTCTCGGTGCGGATATCGCGCGCGCCATAGCGGAAACGATAGACGTCGTCGCCGCGGACATAGGCCTGGCCGCCCGGATCGCGGATGATGACGCGGTCCGGCTCGGTGTAGATGGTGCGGCCGCCCTCGACGACCTCCTGCCGCTGGCTGTGCAGGTCGGCGATGCTGCCGCCGATGATGGCGCCGGCAACCACGCCGGCACCGACCGCGGCGCCGATCGCGAGCGGCTTGATGTTGTCATGGCGCGGCGGCGGCGGCAGCGGTGCTGCGACGGCAGGCGCGGCGCGGAAGGCGGGCGCAACCGTCGGCGGCGCGTATTGCGCGCGGCCGGGCGGCGGCGTTGCGGCGGCCGAGCCGGGGACGACCGACGGTGCCGGCGCGCCCATGGCTGCTCCCTGGGCTGGCGATACGCCGGGCGCGACGCCCGGACGTGCTGCCGGCTGACCGGGAGCCGGGGTCGCGCCGGGCGCACCCATCGCTGCGCCCGGAGCCGGCGGCGTTCCGGGCGGTGTCGCCGGACGTCCCTGCTGACCCGGCGCCGGCGGCGTCGGCGTCGCGCCGGGTGCCGGAGACGTTGTTGCGGCAGGCGGGGTGCCTGGACGCGCGGGCTGTGCGCCGGCTGCCGGAGGTGTCGGCGTCGGTGTCGCACCGGGAGCTGTCGCGGCGGGCGGTGTGCCCGGTCGTGCCCCTGCTGCCGGCGGCGTTGTGGTTGCCGAAGGCGTGGGCGTTGACGTCGCCGCGGGCGGCGTGCCGGGCGGTTGCTTGGCGCCGCCAGGACGTTCACCGCGTTCGCCACCCGGCCGATCACCAGGGCGGCGTTCGGCCGGCGCCGTCGTCGGAGCTCCCGGCGTTGCGGGCGTCGGTGTCGGCGTTGCCGCCGCCGGCGGGGTGCCGGGGCGTGCTGCTGGCGCGGCGTTCGGCGTGGCGCCGGGCGTTGGCGTCGGGTGCGCGGGTCCTGCGCCAGGCGGCGGCGTGCCCGGTCGCTGCGGTGCTGCGGCCGGCGGCGGTGGAGTCGGCGTCGGATGTGCGGGGGCGGCCGCCGGCGGTGGCGGGGTCGGCTTCGCAGGCGCCGCTGCGGGCGGCTCCGGCCGCGCCGGTGCCGGCGATGGCTTCGCGGGTGCGGCCGCGGGCGGAGGCGGTGTGGGACGTGCGGGAGCAGCAGACGGCGGAGGCGTCGTCGGGCGCGCGGCAGGCGGCTCGGGCCGTGCGGGAGCCGGTGGCGGCGCCGGATGCGGCGCGGCTGCCGGAGGCGGTGTCGGCTTTGCCGGTGCAGCTGCGGGCGGCTCGGGCCGGGCAGGTGCTGCAGGCGGGGTCGGCTTCGCGGGTGCTGCGGCCGGCGGCGGAGCCGGATGTGCCGGTGCCGCAGCGGGAGGTGGCGTCTGCGGGTGCGGTGCGGCCGCCGGCGGTGCCGGACGTGCAGGAGCACCCGGTGCGCCCGGCGCCGGCCGCGCTTTCGGCTTTCCGTCGGGTCCGGTTTCTTCCTTCTGCTGCGCCTGTGCGACGACCAGCGGCGAAGTTTGGGCGTGCGACGCTGAGGTGGCGAACTGCATCACCGTCAGCGCAGTCGTGGCAAGCAGCACGAGACGAAGCTTTGTCATTGTCTAGGAGTCCCCGGCGAAAAGTCTGGGCAGGAAAGCAAAGTGAGAGCCGAACAATTCGGCAGGACGATGAACCGCCAGCCGTTAGGCCGGATTGTGGCGAGCCACGAATCATCGGCGAAGTTTATTTCGACATTATAACGGGTTGCATGCGCGATTGTTCACTGCGCGTTCAGAAGAAACGCACCGACACATTTGCAATCGACGAGGAACTTGGGCGCAAGAGCGGCTCACCGGCCGGCGAGTCGATCTGTCGCAGGCTGTGGGCCGGACGGTCCTGGCGGCCCGCGCACCGGTGATTCGTCAGGTGTCTTGCCGGGCAGTTCGTCCGGTCGCGGCGGCTCGCCGGGTTCGCGCACCGGTTCCGGAATCTCCGGTCGCGGACTACCGGGTGGAATTCCCGGCGGCGGCTCGCTCGGGGTGCCCGGCGTCGTCGGTGGAATCTCCGGGGGCTCGATCGGCATCATGTCGAGACCCCGCGGCGGTTGCCGATGCCAGATCGCGTCGCGCGCATTGATCGCTCCATCGAAGTTCGCAGCGACAACGGATCGCGCGCCGCGGCGTTCCGATGTTTCACCCGGGCGTGTGACAGACCGCCTCGATATTGTGGCCGTCGGGATCGAGCACGAATGCGCCGTAATAGTTCGGGTGATAATGCGCGCGAATGCCGGGCGCGCCGTTGTCGCGGCCGCCGGCCGCCATCGCAGCCTTGTAGAAGGCATCGACGGTGGCGCGGTCCTTGGCCGTGATGGCGATATGCACCGGCTTGTTCATCGCGCCTTCGCCGCCGATCCAGAAGTCCGGCTTGCCGTCGGCGCCGAAACCCGCCGCAGGCGCGTGCCCGGTCACTTCGGCGGGCACTTCCATGATCAGGCCGTAGCCGAGCGGCGCCAGCGCCGTCTGGTAGAACGCCTTCGCGCGTTGATAGTCGGAGACAGAAAAGCCGATATGGTCGATCATCGCGAGCCTCCCTTGTTGTATGACGCTACATCCGCGGACTCGTTGCACCTCTCCCGCTTGCTTGCGGGGGAGGTCGGATTGCATCGAAGATGCAATCCGGGTGGGGGCTCTTTCCACAAAATGACTCGTGGACACACCCCCACCCCGGCCCTCCCCCGCAAGCGGGAGAGGGAGCAGATCTCGGCCGTGGCCACGTCTCAGCCCCGTACCAGCAGCGTGTTGCTCCGGGTCCGGCCCTGCTCGACGTAACCGCGCGCGTGCATGTCCGCAATGCAGTCGTCGGTCCATTCGTCCTTCGACAGATGCTCGATCACCACCGCGCCGGGCCACAGCGACTGCGGCGCGTCGCGGAAGAAGCCGATCAGCACGCGGTCCTCGAAACCCTCGACGTCGATCTTGAGCGCGTCGACCTTGCTCGCGCCGGCCTCGTCGAGGATGCGTTGCAGCCGCAGCGACGGCACCTTGAACGCCTTGCCGGTGGGCCTGCCGGTGACGATGTGGCTGGCGCCGAGATTGTCGCCATCGGTCTCGATCATCAGTTCGCCATCGGTCGGGCCAGCGGCCGCCGCAACCAGGCGCACCTGCGGAAAGCCGGAGGCCTGGGTGTTGAATCTGAGCCGCGCATGCGTCACCGGATGCGGCTCGATCGCGATCACCTTGCCGCCGGGCCCGACATCGCGCGCCAGCGCCAGCGCATAGGTGCCGACATTGGCGCCGAGATCGACGAAGGTGCCGTCAGCACCGACATGCGCCCGCAGGAAGGCGAGTTCTTCAAGGTTGTAATCGGGATTGAACAGCGCGCCGCGCTCGGTCGCGCTTTGCTGATGATAGAAGCGGAACGATGCACCCTGATAGGTCACGTCCAGCGGACCCGCGCCGAACAGATTGACCAGCTTCGACAGCCAGGGCCGGAACGCGCCGCGCTTCAATCCTGAGCCATGCGCCAGGCGGATGATGGCGGCCTGCGCCGCATTGGGCGCGAAGGCGCCGAACGGCGCCGGCGATATGTCGTTGCTGGGGATCACGCATGGCCTCGTCAAAAGCGCGGCATGCATAGCCGGTTTTGACGGCAGCGCCAACGCCCGTTACGCCGCCTTGCCCGCTGCCTGCCGTTGCCGCAGGAAGCGGCCGAGCAGCCTTCGCTTGCCCTTGCGCGGGATCAGATCGACGTCGCTGACCAGTTTGGCGCCGCCCTTGCGGCGCTCCAGCACGATCTTGCGGCTATGGAACGCTTCGAGCTCGACGCGATGGGCGACGCTGACGATGGTCGCCTTCGGCAGTTCCGTCGTCACCATCTCCATCATCTTGTCCTGGCTCTTCTCGTCGAGCGCGGACGTCGCCTCGTCGAGCACGACGATGTCGGGCGCGTGCAGCAGCAGCCGGGCAAAGGCGAGCCGCTGTTTCTCGCCGCCGGACAGGGTCTGGTCCCACGGCGCGTCCTCCTCGATCTTGTCCTTGAGATGGTCGAGGCCGACCTTGTGCAGGGCACGGCTGATCTCATCGATGGTCCAGTCTTCCGCCGCGCCGGGATAGGCCACCGCGCGCCGCAGCGTGCCCGAGGGCACGTAGGGCTTTTGCGGCAGCATGAAGAGGCGGCGGTCCGCGTGCAGGCCGACACTGCCGCCGCCCCACGGCCACAGCCCGGCGATGGCGCGCACCAGCGTGCTCTTGCCGGTGCCGGATTCGCCGGCGACCAATAGCCGCTCGCCCGGTTCGATCACCACCTCGGTCTCGTCGACCACGGCGGTGCCGTCGTCCAGCGTGACGGAAAGGTCGTTGAGGCTCAGCATGGCCTCGCCCTCGGTCTCGCCGCGCTCGATGCGGCCGAAGCCGTCGCCGGTCTCGGCGCGTTCAAGCCCGTCAAGCGACATCATCAGCGAGGCGATGCGCCGTGCGCAGGCGTTCCAGTCGGCGAGCCGCGGATAGTTGTCGACCAGCCAGCCGAACGCCGTCTGCACGATGGTGAAGGCCGAGGCCGCCTGCATCACCTGGCCGAGCGACATGCTGCCGTCGAGGAATTTTGGCGCGCACAGCAGCAAGGGGACCACTGGCGCAATGAGATTCGATCCCTGCGACACCAGCGTCGTGCGCATGTGCTGCCCGGCGAGCCGCGCCCATTGCCGCAACACGTTCGAGAGCGTCTTGTCGATGCCGTCGCGCTCCTCGGTTTCGCCGCCGAGCAGCGCGATGCTTTCGCCATTCTCGCGCACGCGGGTCAGGATGTAGCGGAATTCCGCTTCCGCCTGGTTCTTGTCCTCGGAGATCTGCACGAAGCTGCGGCCGATCGCTGTGATCGAGCCCGACGCGATCGCCGCATAGATGATCGCGGCAATGACCAGGAAGCCCGGGATGCTGATCGACGAGCCGCCGAGCGTCACCGTCAGCGCGCCGCCGATGGTCCAGAGCACGACGATGAAGGTGACGGCCGAGAGCAGCGCCGACGTCACGCCGGCGATGAAGTCCACCGGAGAATCAGTCGCGATCCGCAGATCCTCCGCGATCCGGTACTCCGGATTCTTGTGATCTCCGTCGACGAGGTTGAGCTGGTAGTAGCGGCCGTTGGTCAGCCAGCGCGACACGACGGCGTTGGTCAGCCAGGCGCGCCAGCGCCGCTGGATGCCCATGCGGCCGAACACCTGCGCAACGCCCAGCAGCACGCTGCCGATCGCGAGCGGAAAGAAGATGGCGGTCAGGTGGAAGACACTGGCCGAATCGCGCTTCTCGATCGCATCGAAGATCGCGCGATTCCAGACATTGATTCCGTATTGAACGGCGACATTGGCGACGATCAACAGCAGCAGGCCGATCGTGAACAGCCATGCCAGCCGGTCGCCGCTCCGGCCCCAATAGCCGCGCGCGCTGATCCAGAACCGCGTCAGCAAATAGTCCTTGCGCGCCTCTTCGGCCTCTTCGGCCGACAGCTCGGGATCGGGTTCGACGATTTCAGGCGGCGGCGGTTCGACATGGTCGCCGCCTTCGGCAGTCACCTCGACAAATTCCGACTTCTCATCCGCTTCGCTTGCCGCGGGATCCTTGCGCTCTTGATCAGCCGGCTTTGCGCTCGCTTTCCGACGCGATGCGGTTTTGGCCGACGATTGGGATTTTGCCTCAGCTTTGCCCATGGCACGATAACGCCAGGCAAATTACCCGGTTCCGCACTGGGACCGGTGGTCAGCTGCGCCCTCTGTTCAAGAGAGGGCGAAACGAGATGCAAAGCTCGGACAAATTATGTCGCGAGAAAGCTGAGCTATGTCCTCATCCTCATCTGTCATCGCCCGGCTCGACCGGGCGATCCAGTACGCCGCGGCCTCTCGGCTCAAGCGCTGGCGCCTCTGGAATACTGGATCACCCGCATGCGCGGGTGATGACACCGCGCGGTGTGACATCTGGAATTGCGACTCATCCTCACTGTCGTCCTGGCTTTCGCCAGGACGACAGCGTGCTTGAGATGTGCCACGCAATCACCTCACTCCGCCGGCGCCTGATCGCGCCTCAGCCGGCGCGACCGGGTCGCTTTGTGCAGCACGCGCGCGAGCTGTTCGGCCGAATACGGTTTCTGCAGCAGCTCGAAGCCGCCGCTGCCCTGTTGCGACAGCACCTGGCTGTAGCCAGAGGCGAGCACGATCGGCAGATCGAGCCGCTGCCGGCGGATCTCTTCCGCAAGCTCGATGCCGCTCATGCCGGGCATCACGACATCGGTGAACACCAGGTCGAACCGGTCAGCGTCGACGGCCAGCTCCTCCAGCGCGTGGGTGGCGTTGTCCACCAGCACGCAGGTGCAGCCGAGCTGGGTCAGCGTGTCGGCGGCAAACTTTCCGACTTCGGCATTGTCCTCGACGATCAGGACCGATGCGCCGGTCCGATCGACCGAGGGCGCGTCCTCGGTGCGCTGCGCCCGCGCGCCACGCTCGCCGACGACGCGCGGCAGATACAGCGTGAATGTCGCACCCTTGCCGACTTCGCTGGTGACGGTCACCTCGCCGCCGGACTGCTTGGCGAAGCCGAACACCTGGGACAGGCCGAGGCCGGTGCCGTGACCGACCTCCTTGGTGGTGTAAAACGGCTCGAAGATGCGGCCGAACAGCTCCTGCGGAATTCCGACGCCGGTGTCGGTCACCGACACCGCGACATGGCCGGGCGAGTTCGGCGGCGTGCCGGTCGCGGACGGCAGTCTGTCCACGGCGCGGACCGCGATCGTGAGCCGGCCGACGCCGTCCATGGCGTCGCGCGCGTTCACCGCCATGTTGATGATGGCGGTCTCGAACTGGCCGGCATCGGCGTTGACGAGGCAGGTCTCGTCCGGCACCTGCGCTGTGATCTCGATGCGCGCACCGATCAGGGTTGCGATCATCTCGCTCAGGGTACGGACATTCTGGCAGGCGTCGAACACCTCGGGCTTGAGGGTTTGCCGGCGCGCGAATGCAAGCAGCTGGTTGGTCAGCTTGGCGGCACGGTTCACGGTGTTGGAGATCGCATCGATGTAGCGCTGCCGCCGCGGCTCCGGCAGGTCCGGCCGCCGCAACATGTCGACCGACGCGCGGATCACGGTGAGCAGGTTGTTGAAGTCGTGCGCGACGCCGCCGGTGAGCTGCCCGAGTGCCTCGAGCCGCTGGCCGTGCCGCAACGCCTCCTCGGCCTCGATGCGCCGGTTGGCCTCCTCCTGCAGGCGCTGGGTTCGCCGGAAGGCGAGCGCGAGCAGGCCGAACAGCAGGCCGGTGGCCGGGATTCCGAAGATCAGGTGCTGGGCCATGGTCGACATCCAGCGCGACTGGATCGCCGAGGTTTCGAGGCCGGCACTGACATAGACCGGGTATCCCGCCAGCCGCTGATAGCGCATGCGCCGCTCGATGCCGTCGGCCGGGGAACGGATCGTCATCGTCCCGGCCTCGGGATTGGCGACGATCTGCCGCCCGAGCGGTCCGCTCGGCTCGAACCGGACGTCGTGGTTGACGGCAGGGAAGTGCGCCAGCACGGCGCCATCGGTCCGGATCAGCGCCAGGAAGCTGCCGGGCTCGCGGCCGATCCTGGCGTAGAAATTCTCGAAATATTCCGGAAGCACGGAGGCCTGGATCACGCCGGCAAAGCTGCCGTCGTCGCCGTTGCGGCGCCGGCCGACGCTGAAGAACCGCGAGCCCAGATAGGGCGGCCGCGGCGTCAGCACCTCGCCGATATAGGTGCCGATGTCGCCCTGGGCGTGGATCCGGAAGTAATCCCGGTCCGAGAAGTCGACGTCGGGGGCCGGCTGCACCAGGCTGTTGACGAGGGCGCGGCCGTTGGCGTCGAACACCCAGACCGATTTCACCTGGGGAAGCGCCATGGCGACCTGCCGCAGCCGCTCGTGCAGGCTCTTCTCGCGTGCGCCGATATCGGCATCGCCCATGCCGCGGACGACCTCGGTGACCTCGGCCAGGCCACGATCGATGGTCTCGAACACCTTCAGCGCGTGCTCATGGGCGACATCGAGCGTGCGCTGGATCTCCTGGTCGGCGGCCTCGCTGGTCGAGATCCAGGACATAGCGGAGGCAAAACCGAACAGCGCCAGCGGAAGGGCCAGCGCGGCGGCCATCATCCATTGCAGCAGTCTCAGCGAATTGCGTTGTGCGGTCTGCACGGGCGCTCCGGCTCCGCGCGAACCATAACGCAAACCGTTGCGCGGGAGGAAGCGAAACGGCGCCGCCGGGCGCGGCGCGGACGCTCGTTCGCCATTCCGCGATCGGTCAAGGTTACCGGAGACCAACCCGGATCGGTCAATTCGCAGCCGGCTCGCGTCCGGGGCCGCGCGGGGCGGCTGCGGCACCGTGGCATCACGACCTCGTTAGCGCCTCGCCGGCAGTCAAGCGGAAAATCGGCCTGGATGGCGCTTCCGGGCGCTGTTTTTAGGAGTTCTAAAACCTCTCACGGGCAAACGCTTGACCCTGTGACTACCTGCTGAAAAACAGGCCGCATGACAGGCGATCCAAACAGCTCCCGGGATAATTTGCAGGATGTCCGGCTCGGACATGCGGATCGCGGTTTTGTCGGAAAGATCATCAGGCTCGATGCGCTCGTGACGGGCTCATCGCTGTCTCCGCAGGAGCTGGAGCAGCGCCTGGTCGAGATGGGATTTGTCGAGGGCGCCCGCGTGGAAATCCTGCATGAAGGCACGATCCGAAAGGACCCGATCGCGGTGCGCGTCGACAACATCACGATTGCGCTGCGCCGGAGCGAAGCCATGGCTGTGATCGTCGAATGACCACTGCATCCCTGCGCCTGGCGCTGGTCGGCGCGCCGAACACCGGCAAGACGTCGCTGTTCAACAGCCTGACCGGCAGCCGTCAGAAGGTCGCCAACTACCCGGGCGTCACGGTCGAGCGCAAGTCCGGCGGCTTCGTCACGCCGGAGGGCCGCAGCGTGACCGTGCTCGACCTGCCCGGCACCTATTCGTTGCGCGGCCGCAGCCCGGACGAGGAGATCACCCGCGACATCGTGCTGGGCCGCTTCGACGGCGAGGCGGTGCCCGATCTCGTGCTCTGCGTCGCGGACGCCACCAACCTGCGGCTGACCTTGCGGCTGGTGCTCGAGCTGAAGCGCGTCGGCCGGCCGATGATGCTGGTGCTCAACATGATCGATATCGCCAGGCGCCGCGGTGTCACGATCGACATCGATCGGATGTCGCAGGAGCTGGGGCTACCGATCGTGACCTCGGTCGCGGTCCGCAAGGGCGGCATCGACGAGCTCCTGAAGCGGACCGACGAATTCCTGGCAAGGTCGCATGAGGCGGCGGCCAGCGAGTGGACGACGCCGACGATCGCCGACCTCAAGGCGGCGCAGCGCGAAGCGGACCGCATCATCGCCGCGGCGGTGACGCTGCCGACCAAGCCCGACACGCTGACCAACCGGATCGATTCGGTCGTGCTGCATCCGGTCTGGGGTCTCGTGATCCTGGCCGTGATCCTGTTCGTGATGTTCCAGGCGGTGTTCACCTGGGCGCAGCCGGCGATGGAATTTCTGTCGGACAGCTTCGCCGCGCTCGGGCAGCTGATCCACGGCGTGCTGCCGGAAAGCTGGAGCCTGTTGCAGAGCTTCCTGCAGAACGGCGTGATCTCGGGCGTCGGCAGCGTGATCGTGTTCCTGCCGCAGATCATCATCATCTTCCTGTTCATCCTGCTCCTGGAAGATTTCGGCTACATGGCGCGCGCCGCGTTCCTGATGGACCGCATCATGGGCGGCGCCGGGCTGCATGGCCGCGCCTTTATTCCGCTGTTGTCGAGTTTTGCCTGCGCGATTCCCGGCATCATGGCGACGCGGGTGATCGACAATCGCCGCGACCGCCTGACCACGATCCTGATCGCGCCGCTGATGACCTGCTCGGCGCGCATTCCGGTCTACACGCTGATCATCTCGGCCTTCGTTCCGGCGACCACGCTGTGGGGTTTCGTCAATCTGCAGGGGCTCGTGATGTTCGGCCTCTATGCCGCCGGCATCACCAGCGCGCTGACGGTCTCGGCGATCGCGAAATTCTTCCTGTGGCG
>NZ_JADFUD010000087.1:0-27922 GCF_054820065.1 Bradyrhizobium sp. UFLA06-06 | reverse complement strand
GATATCGACGGGCGTGCCATGCGACGGTTTGATGACACGGGCGAATGATTGCGCGGCGAATCGCCCCGACGTGAAGACGACATCGGCCATGTTGCAGGTCAGGTACTCCACCAGGAACCCGTGCGCAGGGCTATGACCTTCCGGTGGCGCAACGTCGACCAGCGAAGCCATCCGCGTCTTCCAGACCTCGAACTGCTCCGAGGGCGGATAGTGTCGTGTCGAGAACAGCCGCGGCGGCGCGGGGGTTACATCCCTGATGTTCCGCGGCTCGCGCGGCAAGGGAACGTGTTCCAGGAACTGCGCTGCGTGTGCCGGCGTCTTGTCGTCTTCTTGCATGTACTTTCGTGCCCCGTTGGCGCCGACGAACGTTGGCTCAACGGAGGCGCATTCCCAAGGTTGCGTCGCCGGCCGCTCACAGACCGGCGAATTTCGGGGAGACAAGGAAGAGGCATTTCGGGATTCGGACATCGACGACTTACGCCGGCCGCTCCCGATAGGGTTGACGCAGGTTCCTCTGGCAGTCGTGCTCGCACATGGCGTTCATCATTGTCGCGTCATTGCCGTGTCCGGCTCGGATGCTCCGTCACGAGCAGGCTTGACTGATCTAGAGAACAATCTGCGCGAGAACCAGAGGGGCGGCAACGCGCGGCGTGCAGAAATCCAAGATTGCGTTCATGCGATGCGATCGGGCAACGCATCATCGCAGAGTGTTCAGAAAATTTTCTCGATCTCCGCGCCTGGACGAAACGCATGTCGCTGCAAAGGCGCCACCTAAGCACGGTAGATGACATATCGAGAATCCCACGCATGATCGCATTGCGAACGCTCTTGCCCAATCATGCGGCAATCCACCGCCTGCGACGTGAATGCAATCCGTACGAATCGAACACACGCGAGGCGTACATGCGCGCGCACGCTGCGGCATTCACATGTGAGCGTCGAGATGACGAAAGTCACAAGTGCCCGTCGAATTTTTCTACGAGCACAGCGCGCTGAGCAAAGCAGGCGGGCTCGCGCCGTCCCGCGAGGTCATGCCGAGCGCAACGCGAGAGAAGACCTTGCCGCTGGTGCTCAAGCCTGCACGCGCGCGGACTTCCTGTAATCAGCGGTTCCGGCGCGCAGCAGATCGCAGAATTGAAGTGCGAGACGGCTTCGCGGCCGCTGCGACGGAAGCAGCAACATGGTCGCGATCTCCAACCGTGGCACGAACGGCTTGAGTACGATTCTGGAGCTTGCAAAATCCCGGGCCACGATCGGGTCGACGATCGAGAAACCCAGCCCCTGTGCAACCAGGGCACAACGCTGCATGCTGTACTGGATCTCCGCGACCGTCTTGATCTCGACCTTGGCCTCATCGAGGATGCGTTCAAAGCGGGACCGATGCGGTGCGCTCGGGGAAGCTGCGATCATGGGCTCTCCCCGCAGATCTTGCGCTGCGATCGATCGCTTCGAGCGCAACCGGTGCTGGCGGGGCAGGACGCAGACCGCCTCCGTTGTCATGAGGAGCTCGTCGTCGACCGCGGCAAACCCCGCCTGCGGCCGCGCCAGTCCGACGTCGCATTGTCCCGAGGCCACCAGACTCCAGACGCGCTCGGGGCTGTGGACAGCCACGGATACGACGATGTCGGGATTCTTCCGCAGGAAGCTGCTGACGATCTGCGGCATCAACGAATAGGTGAACGCCGGAAGACATGCGATCCTGAGCGTCCCGCTGCCGCGCTCGCGAATGCCGCGCGCGGCGCGCGCCAGATACTCGAGGCCGGCCTGGTTTCTCTCGACCTCGCGCAGGAATATCTCGCCTTCCGGCGTCAGCGTGACGCCGCCTCGCCCGCGTTCGAACAACGCAAAACCGATCTCGCGCTCGAGACGTGCGATCGCGCGGCTGATGAATGGCTGCCCCACCCGAAGGCTCAAGGCAGCCTTCGTGATTCCGTTGTGGCGCACGACCTCTCGAAACAGGTCGATATGTCTTGGATTCAGGGGCATGACCAATTTGCATATGAACTGGCGTTCCGGTCATTTGACGGCATGCTGATCGGGTGCGTCAATAGGGCATGTACCCGTCGAGCAACCATGCGAGCCTCGCCACCGACCGCATCCTGTTGACCAGGATGACCGGCCCGCAGTCATCGCGCGCGCAGCAGCTTCGCGACGCAGCCATGCTGCGGCGGCTCGATCGCGGCACATCTGACCGCCCGAACACCGCGCGCCTGGCGGCGGCACGGGACCAGGTCGACACCGCAGCCGCGTTCGCAATCGAGGCCGCGGGATCGGGAGACCTGCTCGGCGTTTCCGGGTTCGGCGCGATCGACCGGCGCGAGAAGCGGGCTACGTTCGCCCCCATCTGGAGCATCGGACAACTGGACGAGGCCATGCTCGTCAGTCACGTTGCACATCTCATGACGCGGTATGCGTTCGAGGTGCTCGACGTCGAGCGGGCCGAGCTGCATCTGGACTGGCGCCTGAGGCACATGCTTGATCTCTACGCCGCCCTCGGCTTCCGCTGCGAAGGAAGGCTTCGCGCATATTTCGCTGCTGATGAAGGTCCGTCCGCCGATGCTGCGGTCCTGAGCTCGGTTCGCTCCGAATGGCCCTCCGTTGTGCGTCGGCAGCGCGGGGTTCTCGCCGGCGAAACGTGGCGCTACCGGCTTCCGTCCGACCGCCCTCCATAGCGGCGGCCAAGCTCGGACAAAACGATGTCACGCGAATGCGGGCGTATGACTCACCGGCAGCGCAATACACTCAGTGGGTCCCTGCGAAAGCAGGGACCCATAACCACCGAAGGTGATTGTTGCGCGATGACTGAACGACGAATCCCTTCAACAGCATCCGCCGCGGAGTATGGGTCCCTGCTTTCGCACGACGACGCCTGGAGGGAGCCGCGGCCCCTCGGTTCAAATACTGCTGTCTCTGGAATACCCGCCTGCGCGGATGACATTGCGCTGTTTGACAGGTTGAAGCAGAAACCACGACTTCGTCGTTGTGACGCGTGGCTTGCCGAGCCGAAGCTCTCGGCCGCAAGCCCGCCTCCGCCCGTTGGGCTTCGGCGCGGCATCCTTCACTCGCTGCGCGAGCGAAGGATGGTGGGTGCGACAGGGATCGAACCTGTGACCCCTACCATGTCAAGGTAGTGCTCTCCCGCTGAGCTACGCACCCAAAGCGTATTTGGATCGGGTCCCTATAACGGACGGCGGCGGGGCAGGCAAGGATACAAAGTGAAGGTTTTTTGGCGAATCAGGCCGCTAGCAACTTGTTCACTTCGCTAACCAATTCCCTGAGGTGCACGGGCTTGGCCAGCACCTTGGCGTTTTTCGGCGCCTCCGAATCGGAATTGAGGGCCACCGCGGCAAAGCCGGTGATGAACATGATCTTGATATCGGGATCGAGTTCCGAGGCACGGCGCGCCAGCTCGATGCCGTCCATCTCGGGCATCACGATGTCGGTAAGCAGCATTTCGAACGGCTCCTCGCGCAGCCGCTGGTAGGCCGACATGCCGTTGTCGTGCGGCGAGACCTTGAAACCCGCGTTTTCGAGCGCCTTGACCAGGAAGCGGCGCATATCGGTGTCGTCTTCGGCGAGAAGTATTTTCGGCATGGCAGGAATCGTCGAATCCGGCTTGAGGAGCAGTCCGAACAGTTAGCCCGACTGACGGTAAATTTCGGGTGAAATTTGCGTCAAGCCAGCGGCAAATGCGCGCCACCCATTTGTGGACTGAACCGGACATCGAATCAACCGGGGCCGCATTTGCTGCTTTTAAGACGCGTTCCAGCCGAAACCACACTCTTTTCACTTGGCAGAATGATCGCGATTACCGACAATGTCTGCCCATAAATCTCCGCTTTTCCGGCACACTCAGTTGTTGCGGGGCGAGGCGGACGCAAGGGACGGCGCCAAGGGAATGACCGAATTTGCTGGCGAGTTGTCGCCCCCGTTCGAGATCGTTGAGCCGCAGGCCTGGCGCGCGCCCATCATCTTCAATTCCCCGCATTCGGGCTCGGTCTACCCGGCCGAATTCCTCGAGACGTCGCGAATCGACGTGGTGTCGCTGCGCCGCTCGGAAGATTCCTTCATGGACGAGCTGATCGCGGGCCTCAGCGATCGCGGCTTTCCGATCGTGCGGGTCAACTTCCCGCGCTCCTATGTCGACGTGAACCGCGAGCCCTACGAGCTCGACCCGCGCATGTTCACCGGGCGGCTGCCAAGCTTTGCCAATACGCGCTCGATGCGGGTGGCCGGCGGGCTCGGCACCATCCCGCGCGTGGTCGGCGACGGCCAGGAGATCTATCGCGAGCGGCTCGATGTCGACGAGGCGCTGCGCCGGATCGAGGTGCTCTACAAGCCCTATCACCGCGCGCTGCGCCGGCTGATCAACAAGGCGCACCAGGCGTTCGGCGCGGTGATCGTGGTCGACTGCCATTCGATGCCGTCGGTCGGCGTGTCGCGCGACGAGCCGCGCCGGCCCGACGTCGTGATCGGCGACCGCTACGGCACGAGCTGCGCGCCGCTCTTGCCCGACCTCGTCGAGGAGATCATGAGCTCGCTCGGCTATTCGATCGGCCGCAACAAGCCCTATGCCGGCGGCTTCATCACCGAGCATTACGGCAACCCGGCAAGCGGCCTGCACACCGTGCAGATCGAGCTCAACCGCGCGGTCTATATGGATGAGCGGCGCCGCGAGCGCGGGCCGCGCTTCGCGCAGGTGGCCGCCGACTTCGCCGCCCTGGCGGATGCGCTCGCGAAAATCCCGTTCGGCGATCTCGGCCCGTTCCAGGCGGCTGCGGAGTAATCAAGCCTTCGTCGGGCACTGCGATCCCGACGAAGTCATGAACCAAGAATTCAAGTTGGCGGCGCGATCAAGCGCCGAACTAGATTCTCAGTTCACTTGCGGAAACGACGGCCCAAGAAAAAAGGGCCGCTTGAATGAACAAGCGGCCCAAGTCTAGGGAGGAAACGCCCAAGGAGGGCAGCGATAGCGCGAGGCGCTACCGCACCGCAACAATATGCGACCGCGCTGCACAAAACGCAAGAACTTTCGAAACATTTCTTGGGTAATGTTGGAAAGTCTGGCGGAACTGCAACAGGCCGGCAGGGGCGGCTTTCCGTATGTAGGATCAATGCCTTACAAGAGAAGCCCCGAGCGGTCGGCGCTCCGCGCATAGCTTGTATACCAGAATTCGCAACTTCGTGATCGAGGCAGAGACCCGGGGCGCTTTCGAATCCGAAGCCAAATCGAAAGTCCGGAACCGCGTCGTCGGGCTGGATAACACTCCGTTAATCGTGCGCGCCGCGCCGGATTGAGCTAGGCAAGAACGCATCCGATTTCTACCGCGTCGTTTGCGCAGTTCAGGGACATGCCGTGACGGTCATCGACTTTACCGCCTTCATCGGCCGCCTCGCGACCGCATCCGGCGAAACCATCCTGCCGTTCTTCCGCACCTCGCTCTCGGTCGACAACAAGAGTTCGAACGATTTCGATCCGGTCACCGAGGCCGACCGGGCCGCGGAAGCCGTGATGCGGCGGCTGATCAAGTCGAACTTCCCCCAGCACGGCATCGTCGGCGAGGAGTTCGGCAATGAGCGCGAGGACGCCGACTATGTCTGGGTGCTCGATCCGATCGACGGCACGAAATCCTTCATCGCCGGCTTTCCGATCTGGGGCACGCTGATCGCGCTGCTGCACAAAGGTACGCCGGTATTCGGGATGATGCACCAGCCCTATATCGGCGAGCGCTTCTCGGGCGACAACGGCTCGGCGCACTACTCCGGCCCGTCGGGCGAACGGCGGCTCTCGGTGCGGCGCTGCGCCTCGCTGAAGGAGGCGACCGTCTTCACCACGAGCCCGCTGCTGATGAATCCGGATGACCGCGCCCGCTTCGGCCGCATCGAGAACGCGGCGCGCCTGTCGCGCTATGGCGGCGACTGCTACTCCTATTGCATGCTCGCTGCCGGCCATCTCGACCTCGTGGTCGAGACCGAGCTGAAGCCCTACGACATTGCCGGCCTGATCCCGATCGTCACCGGCGCCGGCGGCGTCGTCACCACCTGGGACGGCAAGCCGGCGCAAAGCGGCGGCCGGATCATCGCGGCGGGCGACCCGCGCGTGCACGAAGCGGCGATGAAGCTGCTGAACGCCTGAGTTCCTGGCCTGATTCTTGAGTTGCCGGGCGTCTGATCTGCGCCCATCCTGACCGCAACCAGAAAAGTCAGGGATGGGCGACATGACGATGTGCGGCAGGCTGCTGGCAGCCCTTCTCCTGCTTCTCGCGCCCGTCACGGCTTTCGCCCAGGATTTCCCGACCAAGCCGCTCCGGCTGATCGTGCCGTTCCCGCCCGGCGGGCCGAACGACATCATCGCGCGGGTGATCGGGCAGAAGATCTCGGAGCTCGCAAGGCAACCCGTCATCGTCGACAACCGCGCTGGCCAGGGCGGCGTGCTCGGCACCGACGCAGTCGCGAAGGCGGCGCCCGACGGCTACACGGTCGCGATCGCGAGCGCGGGCGCGCTGGCGATCAGCCCGAGCATGGAGAAGGTCGCCTACGACACGCTGAAGGACCTCGCGCCGGTGACGCTGGTCGCGACGGTGCCGGAGATGCTGGTGGTCGCCGCCAACGTGCCGGCGAAGAACATGAACGAACTGGTCGCGCTCGCCAAGGCGCAGCCGGGCAAGCTCAACTTCGCCTCCTCCGGCCCCGGCAGCCTGCCGCATCTCGCCTGCGAATTGTTCAAGCTGACGGCGAAGGTCGAGATCGTGCACGTGCCCTATCGCGGTGCCGCGCCGGCGGTGAACGACCTGCTGGGTCAGCAGGTGCAGATGACCTTCCTCGACCTGCCGGTGATCCTGCCGCAGATCAAGGCGGGCGCGCTGCGGCCGATCGCGCTCGGCGGCCGCGAACGCGCGCCGACCGCCCCCGACGTGCCGACCACCGCCGAGGCCGGCATGCCCGATCTGATCATCGAGAACTGGTACGGCATGGTCGCGCCGGGCGGAACGCCGCCGGCGATCGTCGCCAGGCTGAACCAATTCGCCACAGCGGCGATGGCCGATCCGATCGTCAAGCAAAAGCTCGCCGAGCAAGGCCTGACGCTGGCCGGCGACACGCCGGAGCATTTCCGCGACTTCATCGCTGCCGACATCAGGAAATGGGCGAAGGTGATCCAGGACGCCGGCGTGGTGACGTCGAAATGAGCCAGCCGTCAGCGCTGCGCTTCGGCGCGCAGATAGTCCACGAGCTGCTTGGCCGCCCGCGGCAGCGCCTTGAAGCTGCGCGCGCAGATCGTCAGCCGGCGGTTGGCCCAGGCGTCGCGGATCCTTATCGTCGTGATCGGCATCGACGCCGCGCAACGCCGCGCCGCGGTCTCCGGGATCACGGCGATGCCGACATCGGCGGCGACCATCTGGCAGATCGCATCGAAGCCGCGCAGGCGGGCGCGGAAGCGCAGCCGCGCACCGAGCTTTGCGGCGTGCCGCGAGATATGAACCTGCAGCGCGGACGTCGCCGTGAGCCCGACGAAATCGCGGCCGACCACTTCCTGGAAGTCGATCTGGCGACGGCCGCCGAGATCGCTGCGTCGCGACGCCACCAGCATCAGGCGGTCCTCGCTGAACAGGAAGCGCTCGACGCTGTCGGGCAGCGCGTGTTCCGCGGCGAAGCCGAGATCGGCGGCACCGCTGGCGATCGCGGTCGCGATATCGGTGCTCTCGCGCTCCTCGACATCGACGCTGATATCGGGATGTTCGTGCAGAAAGGCCGCGAGCGCCCGCGGCAGATGCTCCGAGAGGCCCGAGGTGTTGGCCAGCAGCAGCACGTTGGCGCGAACGCCGCTGGCATAGGCGGCGAGATCGCTTTGCAGCGCCTCGACATTGTGGATCACGATGCGGGCATGGCCGAGCAGGCTCTCGCCCGCCGCCGTCAGTTCGACGCCGCGGCGGCCGCGCTTGAGCAGCGCGACGCCGAGCGCCTCCTCGAGGCCCTTGATCCGCTCGCTGGCCGAAGCCAGCGCAAGATTCGCGCGCGCCGCGCCCTGCGTGATGCTGCGCGCATCGGAAACCGCGATGAACAATTGCAAATCGGTCAGGTCGAACCGCATGACGTTTCCCGCCCCATACCTTCGGACACCCCGAAGGCTAACTCCGTAACCTCCAGATTGTGCCGTTCGCATCGATCGGTCAATGTGCCGCCATGGTCGACCATCTCCTGATCTTCATCGCTTTCGCCTTCCTGCTCGCCGGCTTCGTCAAGGGTACGCTCGGCCTCGGCCTGCCGACGGTCGCGATGGGGCTGCTCGCAACCACGATGGCGCCGGGCCAGGCGATTGCGATCGTGATCGTGCCGGCGATCGTCACCAATATCTGGCAGACCTTCGTCGGTCCCTATCTGCGCGACATCATCAAGCGGCTGTGGCCGCTGATGCTCGGCACCGTGGCCGGGATCTGGATCAATGCCGGCCTACTGACCGGGCCTTACGCGGCGTACGGCACCGTGGTGCTGGGCGTGCTGCTGGTGATCTACGCAATCGTCGGCCTGAGCCGGTTCAGCTTCAAGGTCGCGCGGCGCGACGAGAAATGGATCGGCGGCATCGTCGGCGTCATCACTGGGCTGATCTCGGCGGCGACCGGCGTTCAGGTCATCCCCTCGATGCCGTTCATGCAGGCGATCGGCATGGAGAAGGACGAACTGGTGCAGGCGCTCGGCGTGTTCTTCACCACCGCGACCGTGGCGCTAGCCTTCAACCTCACGGCCTCGGGCCTGCTGACGGCAGCCACCGCGCTGCCGGGCGCGGTCGCGATGGCGGCGTCGTTCACCGGCATGTTCATCGGCCAGGCGGTTCGCACGCGGATGCATCCCGAGGCGTTCCGCCGCTGGTTCCTGATCTCGATGATCCTGCTCGGCATCTATCTCGCCGGCAGCGCGCTGCTCAAGATCCACGGCTAGAGCGGCAAAGCCAAAGCGCGCGCTAGCGCGCTTCCAGCGTCGCAACGCGGACGCCGAGATAGATGAAGAGCGCGCCGAGCGAGCGGTTGATCCAGGCGATCACGCCGGCCGATTGCCTGATGCGGCCGGCGGCCCGCGCCGCGAAGGCCGCAAGACCAAGGCACCACAGCGTGCCGCCGGTGATGAAGATCAGCCCGAGCACCAGGAAGGCGAGCGTCTTGTGTGGCGCGTCCGCCGCTACGAATTGCGGCAGGAAAGCCAGGAAGAACAGCGCCACCTTGGGGTTGAGGATATTGGTCAGCGCCCCCTGCCAGAACACGCGCGAGATCGAGGTCTCGCCGCCCTGGCCGGCGATCTCGGCGACCGGCGTGGCGCGCGAAAGCAGCATCTGCAGGCCGGTCAGCACCAGATAGGCCGCGCCGACCAGCTTGACGGCCAGGAACGCGGTCGACGAGGCCATCAGCAGCGCCGACAGGCCGATCGCCGCACCCAGCACATGGACCAGGCAACCGCAGCTGATTCCGATCGCAGCAGCGGCGCCGCCGCGCCATCCGAGCTGAATCGTGCGCCCGATGATATAGGCGGTATCCGGCCCCGGTGTGACGTTGAGCAGCAGCCCGGACAGGACAAACAGCCAAAGCTCGTGAATTCCCAGCATGTCAGCGACGTTAACCTATGCAAGTAACCGGCCGGAAAGGCTGATCCGCCAGCCGGCGCCATCCCGGCGACACACGAATTCAGTAGAGAAACGACTGTACCATCCGTTGGTCGCGTGCCAATTCCTGCTACTATGCATTATAGGTGCCTGCAAACCGGGCTTCCGCCGGACCCGGCCTGTCTTGTAAGTATCGGATTCGGTCACCGCGGCTAAAGTGGCCATTCCAGGGCACAGGAGACATGGAAAGACGGCTCGCTGCCATTCTTTGCGCTGATATCGCCGGCTATTCCCGCATGATGGGTGCCGACGAGGCGGGGACGCATGCCTCGTTCAAGGCGCACCGCAGCGCGATCTACCCGATCATCCTCAACCATGGCGGCCGTATCGTCAAAAACACCGGCGACGGCTTCCTGCTGGAATTTCCGAGCATCATCGGCGCGATCGAGGCCGCCGTCGCGATGCAGACCCTGATGGCCGAGCGCAACGAACATTTGCCGGCCGACCGCGCCATGCACTTCCGGATGGGCGTCCACATGGGCGACGTCATGGCCGACGAGGACGAGGTGTTCGGCGACGACGTCAACATCGCGGTCCGTCTCGAGACGGTCGCAACGCCCGGCGGCATCGCGGTGTCGGACAAGGCCCGCACCGAAGCGGGACGGCGGCTTGCCGTCACCCTCGTTGACGCCGGCCCGCACCGCTTCAAGAACATCGCCGAGCCGGTCAATGTCTGGACCTGGGCGCCGGCCGGGTCCGATGCCCAGGAGCAGGTTCCGGACGACGGCCCGCATCTGCCGGGGCAATATCGCACCGCCATCGTCGGCGTGCTGCCGTTCGACAATCTCAGCGGCGGCGCCGACGAATATTTCTCGGACGGCCTGACCGAGGACCTGATCCACGCGCTGTCGCTGCAATCCTTCTATCGCGTGCTGAGCCGCAACTCGACCTTCGCCTACAAGGGCAAGAACGTCTCGACGCGGCTGATCGCGCGCGAGATCGACGCAACCTATCTGATCCAGGGTTCGGTACGGCGCGCCGGCAACAAGATCCGCGTCTCCGCCGAACTGATCGCGCCCGAGAAGGGCGAGCAGCTGTGGACCGGCCGCTACGACCGCGACATGGGCGACCTGTTCGCGATGCAGGACGAGATCACCGCGAATCTCTCCGCCGCCGTCGCCCAGGAGATCTATCGCGCCGAGGCCTCGGCACCGGCGCGCTCGCCGAACGCCGAACTGACGGCGTGGGATCGCTTCCTGAAGGGGCTGTCGCACTACTACCACCAGACCAAGGACGATTGCGAAACCGCGATCGCGCTGTTCAAGGAGGCGATCGAGCTCGACCCTGCGCTGTCGATCGCGCGCGCCTATCTGGCGCTGATCCAGATCCAGAGCATCCAGTTCGGCTGGATTCCGAGCACGCGCGAATTGTGGGCTTCGTCAGTCAGCTTGGCCGAGAGCAGCGTGCGGCTCGACCCGCGCTCCTCGTTCGCGTTTTCGCTGCTGGCCTATCTGCACGCGATGCAGGGCCATTACGAAGCCGCGATGGATGCCATCAAGCGGGCGATCGAGCTCAACCCCTACGACATGGGCGCGCGCGGCGTGCTGGGAATCTGCCACATGGTGATCGGCGACCATCGCAAGGCGGTCGATCTGTTCTCGACGGCGGTCCAGCGCGGCAACAGCGACCCGCGCTACCAATGGGCGGCGCTGAACGCATTCAGCCATTATCTGCTCGGGCAATATGACGCGTCGCTGTCGTGGTCGCGCGAGGGGCTGTACCTGAACCCGAACCATCTGCAGTGCCTTGCGGTGCGCACCGCAGCGCTCGCCCAGCTCGGCCGCGCCGACGAGGCCGCGCAGGCAGCCGAGGCCCTGCTCGCCAACCATCCCGAGCTGACGGTCGAGCGTCACTTGCGCAATTTCCACTGGAAGAACCCGGCCGACATCGCGCATTATCGCGACGGCCTCTTGAAAGCCGGCCTGCCGTTCGGCAAACTCGCTCTGGTTGCGTCCACATCGAAATTCGCCGTCGACTCCTGAGCGAATTCATCCACCGGTAATGGATGCTTTTTAAGCTGACGCTTTTCAGGATGTGGTTTGATGTCCGATACGGCTGCAAGCACGGCGCCCGCCCCGCAGATTTCTCCTGACAATCCCTGCCCGTTCCTACGGGCGCTCGTCGCCGGCAACTATGTCGGCGGCCATATCGTGCCGCTGCCTGAACTGACCGGCACCATCGGACGCGCAACCGGCAAGACCGGGTTCGAGGGGTTCACCGCGCGGGCGAAGATCTTCATGGTGGCGCAGATCGCCAACGGCCTCGGTCCTTTCAGCCAGCTGCGCAGCCTGTTCCAGGGCGCCATTCTCGACGCGTTGCGCAACGGCCCGCTCGACAAGCACGGTGCCGGTTCGCGCATCCTCGACCAGCACGCGGTGGTCCACGAGGACGAGATCGCGCGGCTCGCGACCTTCGGCAAGGATTACAAGGCCCCCGACGGCAGCGTCGAACGCGGGCTGTCGGCCGCCGAGATCAAGACCTTCATGGCGGCGAATTTCCAGCGCGCCAAGGACGAGCATCCGCCGTCCTACGGCATCGTGCACTGCTACTATCCGCTCCTGATGCTCGGCGAGTGGCCGGTGCTGCTCGACATCATGGGCAGGGGCGAAGGCAAGGACCGCTATCTCAGCGTCGCCGAGGTCAGGACGCTGTTCGTGGACAATCGCTTTCCCGATCGGATCATCGCGCTGCTACAGCGCTAGATTTTTGTTTGACGCGTTTTCTTCACGCGAACCGGGATCCACTTCGCTCGAAAACGCCATATTTCACTTGAACAGCGGCGTGCCCGGCACGAACGCATCGAACGCCGCCCAGAATTGGCCGCGGTAGCGGTCCTGCTCCTGCAGGATCTCGTGCTTGGAGCCGGCGATCACGAGATGCGAGCCGGCGCGCAAGTGATAGGCGAACTCCTCGATCGCGGCCGTCGACACCACTTCGTCATTGCTCGCCGCCAGCATCAGGATCGGCTGGCGGATTTCGGACGGATACGACATGCCGCGGAAGGTGCGCATCGCAGTGAACGCGGTGTCGGCCCAGGCGATCGTCGGCGCCGCGATGCCGAGCGTCGGATCTTCTTCCAGGATCGCCGCGTTGCGGGCGTGGCGCACCGGATCGCTGGTCACGGGATTGCCGATGAAGGGCGCGAGGCCGACCAATTCGTCGCCGCCGCCGGGAACGTAGCGGCCGCCCTGCCCGGCCAGCCGCATGATCCTGAGCAGCGCGCTCGGGAAGAACGACACGCGGCGGCGCGGCAGGTCGATCATCGGCGCCGACAGCACCATGCGGTCGAACCAACGCTTGCCGGCATGCGCGAGGCGCAGCATCACCGCGCCGCCCATCGAATGCGCCAGCGCGAAATAGGGCGGCGGGCAGTCCGGCAGCACCACCTGCTGCACGAAGGTCTCGACGTCGACCTCGTAGTCGGCGAAGTCGCGCACATAGCCCTTGCGGGGATCGCGCAGCCGCCGCGACGAGTGGCCCTGCCCGCGCCAGTCGATCATCGCCACCGCAAAGCCGCGGTCGCGCAGATCGCGCACGGTCTCGAAATATTTTTCGATCATCTCGCCGCGTCCGCCGAACACGCAGACCGTGCCCTTGCGGCCGGGCGGCGGCGCCCAGCGTGCAAAGCGCAGCTCGGCCCCATCTGATGTCTTGATGGTGCCACTGACAACGTCGTCCGGAACCGGGTTGGCGGGAATCGAGACGAGCGTCATGAAGGGGACCGGAGTGGTGAGACAGGGTGGAGATCAAGGACGCCAGCGCCAAAAAATGCGACGCGGTTTCCGCCTCTTGAACGCGACGTGACCCCTCCCATATCACCTCCGTGCAGGCCGCTACCAGTGTTTCGGAACCGAAACATCAGGCTGCACACATCTAAGCCCGGCCCGATGGCGGGCGGGTAACTGAAACAGTCGCTCAATGGAGGACTATTCCTATGCGTAGCTACGACCTCACTCCGTTTTATCGTTCCACCGTCGGCTTCGACCGCCTCTTCAACCTGCTCGATCAGGTGACCTCGGACGGCAGCCCCGGCTATCCCCCCTACAACATCGAGCGCACCGGCGAGAATGCTTACCGGATTAGCGTTGCGGTCTCCGGCTTCTCGCAGGCCGATCTTTCGATCGTCGCGAAGGAGAACACGCTGACGATCAAGGGCGAGAAGAGCGCCAACGAGAACTCCGGCAACGGCTCCGAAGTGCTCTATCGCGGCATCGCCTCCCGCGCCTTCGAGCGCGTCTTCCAGCTTGCCGACTTCGTGCAGGTGAAGAACGCCTCGCTCGAGAACGGTCTGCTCCACGTCGATCTCGTCCGCGAGATTCCCGAGGCCAAGAAGCCCCGCAGCATTCCGATCGGCGGCGGCGAGAAGGCCCCGCAGGTCGTTGACGGCTCGGCCGGCAAGGTCGCCGCCTAAGCAACAAGCCCCGCGTCAGCAGATATTGGCTGATCGCGAAAACGCCCCGGGAAACCGGGGCGTTTTTTGTTGCGGCGGGCCGTGGCCCAGTTCAGGCCTTCGTAGCCCGGATGGAGCGAAGCGCAATCCGGGAAGGTCTTGTCGCCGAGACGTCCCCGGATTTCGCTGCGCTCCATCCGGGCTACGGATCTCACTCCAATCCCTGCACCTTGGGCATTGCCTGGGTCGGCAGGATCGCGGGCGCCGGCGCAGCCGGCGGTGGAGCACCCTGACCAACGGTCGGAGCCTCGGCTTGCTGGACGGCTTGCGGGGCAGCCGGGGCCTCGGCCGGCTTCGGGGCTTGCTCGGCCGGCGCGGGTGCGGCCGCCTGGGCAGGCTGCGGCGTGGCCGCCTGCGGAACGGCGGCCTGAGCCGCCGGGGTGGGAGCCTGAGCTGCCGCCGCCGGAACCTGAGCCGCCGGAGCCTGGGCGGCCGGAGCCTGGGCCTTGGCCGAGAGCGGACTGCGTTTGGGCACCGGCACGCGGCTGGCGACATGCGGGATCGGGAGCGGCGGGCGCGGCACCCGGGCCTGGATCGGCCGCGGCATCGGCCCGGCGGGACCGTCGGTCGCGCTCATTTCCTCTTCGTAATTGTCGCCGAGCCGAGAGGCCGGCGTGAAGCGGATGATGTGGCCGTCGCGCGCATCGATCACCAGCCGGCCGTCGTCGCCGCCCTGGTCGATCACCGAGATCGTGTAGACGAACCCGCGCTGCCGGGGCGCGCCAAGCGGCAGATAGCCGTTCTCGCGGAGCACGGTGTAGACCTCGACCGGCGGCAACAGGCTCGGCACACGGCCGTAGCGCGGCGGCGGCGGAACCTCGGGCATGGCGGCATAGGGCCCGGCCATGTCGGATACCCTGACCAAAAGCGGGTTGCCGATCCGGGCGGGCGTCGCCAGCTGGGCCTCGGCCGCGGCTGCGCTGAGCGCGAGGGCCGCGGCAGCAACCGAACCTGTGAACAACTTCATCGCCGTAACTCCTGTCTGCCCGCCCTTGGGAGCGTTCCCGCTCTCTTGCCGGCTTGCCCCGGGGCAAAATTTCAGTTTCAAATTCGGCGGTCCTTGGTCGCTCCTTGGGCCAGATCACGGCGTGTTTGCTTCGAATCAGGGGCGCGGCGCGGCCCGCCGAGCCGTTCGATCCGAGCATGCGGGCGAGGACTTCCTCGCGCTTGTGTGATAGACAAAAATTTGGCAAGGTCGTAGTTAGGACAGTAAAGCTGTCTCAATTGCGCGGCCATCCCGGCATAGGGATTGCAACGAGACCTCGGCGCCCCGAGCTCCGAGAATGCTGCAGGCAGGGCCGTCCCTCAGGGGACGTTGAAACGCCCGTCGTCTGAATTTAGGAAAATGAGGCTCGCGGCGGACGAGCGGTGGCCCGGTGGGTGCCGCAACGTCCAAGGTGCGCCAAATATGGTGGGGCCCTTACGAAAGGGAGAGGACACATGAGCGGGTCGGAATTCGAGCGCGAAAACATCGTGGCAGGAACGCTGTCGGCGACCGCGGACTCGAAAGCCGCCGAGCCCGCGCGTGAGTTGCATACTTGGCGCCCGGAAGCCGAAGGCCTGTTTGATCCGAGTCTGGAAAAGGATTCCTGCGGCGTCGGCTTCATCGCCAACATCAAGGGCCAGAAGTCGCACCAGATCGTCTCCGACGCGCTGAACATCCTGTGCAACCTCGAGCATCGCGGCGCCGTCGGCGCCGATCCGCGCGCCGGTGACGGCGCCGGCATCCTGGTGCAGATCCCGCACGCCTTCTTCGCGCGCAAGACCGGGGAGCTCGGCTTCAAGCTGCCGCAGCCCGGCGAATACGCCATCGGCGCGCTGTTCATGCCGCGCGATGCCGCGTGGCGTAACGTGATCAAGAGCATCATCGCCGACGAGATCAAGAACGAGGGCTTCAAGCTGCTCGGCTGGCGCGACGTGCCCAGTGACAATTCCTCGCTCGGCGTCACCGTGAAGCCGACCGAGCCCTACCACATGCAGGTCTTCATCGGCCGCAATGGCGCGGCCAAGACCGAGGACGATTTCGAGCGCCACCTCTACATCCTGCGCAAGTCGATCTCGCAGGCGATCTATCAGCGCCGCGACCGCGGCATGGCGGGGTACTATCCGTGCTCGCTGTCATGCCGCACCGTGATCTACAAGGGCATGTTCCTCGCCGACCAGCTCGGCAAGTACTATCCCGACCTGCATGAGGCCGACTTCGACAGCGCGCTTGCGCTGGTGCATCAGCGCTTCTCGACCAACACCTTCCCGACCTGGTCGCTGGCGCATCCGTACCGGATGATCGCCCATAACGGCGAAATCAACACGCTGCGCGGCAACGTCAACTGGATGGCGGCGCGGCAGGCTTCGGTGCATTCGGAGCTCTACGGCAAGGACATCAGCCGCCTCTGGCCGATCTCCTATGAAGGCCAGAGCGACACCGCCTGCTTCGACAACGCGCTCGAATTCCTGGTGCAGGGCGGGTACTCGCTGCCGCACGCCGTGATGATGATGATTCCGGAAGCGTGGGCCGGCAATCCCCTGATGGATGAGCAGCGCCGCGCGTTCTATGAATATCATGCCGCACTGATGGAGCCGTGGGACGGCCCGGCCGCGATCGCCTTCACCGACGGCCGCAAGATCGGCGCCACGCTCGATCGCAACGGCCTGCGCCCGGCGCGCTATCTCGTCACCAAGGACGACCGCATCGTGATGGCGTCCGAAATGGGCGTGCTGAAGATTCCGGAGGACCAGATCGTCACCAAGTGGCGGCTGCAGCCCGGCAAGATGCTGCTCGTCGACCTCGAGCAGGGCCGCCTGATTCCCGACGACGAGATCAAGGCCGACCTCGCCAAGAGCCATCCCTACAGCGACTGGCTGCATCGCACCCAGATCCAGCTCGAGGAGCTGCCGGATGCGCCGGCCAAGGGCGTGCGTTCCAACCTGCCGCTGCTCGATCGCCAGCAGGCGTTCGGCTACAGCCAGGAAGACATCGCGATCCTGATGACGCCGATGGCGGCCACCGGCGAGGAAGCCGCCGGCTCAATGGGCAACGACACGCCGATCTCGGCGCTGTCGGACAAGCCGAAGCAGCTGTTCACCTACTTCAAGCAGAACTTCGCGCAGGTGACGAACCCGCCGATCGATCCGATCCGCGAGGAAATCGTCATGAGCCTCGTCTCGATCATCGGGCCGCGGCCGAACCTGTTCGACCTGCAGGGTGTTGCCTCGACCAAGCGCCTCGAGGTGCGGCAGCCGATCCTGACCGACGCCGATCTGGAAAAGATCCGCTCGATCTCCGACGTCGCCGAGACCCATTTCAAGTCGCGCACGCTCGACACCACCTTCCACGCCGGCTTCGGCGCGGCGGGCATGGAGCAGGTGCTCGACGAGCTCTGCGCGCGCGCCGAGGGCGCGGTGCGCGAGGGCATCAACATCATCATCCTGTCGGACCGCATGACCGGCACCGACCGGATTCCGATCCCGTCGCTGCTGGCCTGCGCCGCCGTGCATCATCACCTGATCCGCACCGGCCTGCGCACCTCGGTCGGTCTCGTCGTGGAATCCGGCGAGCCGCGCGAGGTGCATCACTTCGCCTGCCTCGCCGGCTACGGCGCCGAAGCGATCAACCCCTATCTCGCGTTCGAAACCATCCTCGCGATGAAGGACCGGCTGCCCGGCGCGCTCGACGACTACGAGATCGTCAAGCGCTACATCAAGTCGATCGGCAAGGGCCTGCTCAAGGTGATGTCCAAGATGGGCATCTCGACCTACCAGTCCTATTGCGGCGCGCAGATCTTCGACGCGGTCGGCCTGAAGGCGGACTTCGTCGCCAAATATTTTGCCGGCACCCACACAAGGATCGAGGGCGTCGGCCTCGGCGAGATCGCCGAGGAGACGGTGCGGCGCCACACCGACGCGTTCGGTGACGGCCAGATCTACAAGAGCGCGCTCGATGTCGGCGGCGAATATGCCTACCGCACCCGCGGCGAGGACCACGCCTGGACCGCGGAATCGGTCTCGACGCTGCAGCATGCCGTGCGCGGCAATTCGCAGGAGCGCTACCGGGCGTTCGCCAAGATCCTCAACGAGCAGTCCGAGCGTCTCTTGACGCTGCGCGGCCTGTTCCGGATCAAGAGCGCCGAGGACGACAAGCGCAAGCCGGTCAAGCTCGAGGACGTCGAGCCGGCCAAGGATATCGTCAAGCGATTCTCGACCGGCGCGATGTCGTTCGGCTCGATCTCGCGCGAGGCGCACACCACGCTCGCGATCGCGATGAACCGGATCGGCGGCAAGTCGAACACCGGTGAAGGCGGCGAGGAGTCCGACCGCTTCAAGCCGATGCCCAACGGCGACAGCATGCGCTCGGCGATCAAGCAGGTCGCCTCGGGCCGGTTCGGCGTGACGACGGAATACCTCGTCAACTCCGACATGATGCAGATCAAGATGGCGCAGGGCGCCAAGCCCGGCGAAGGCGGCCAGCTGCCCGGCCACAAGGTCGACGCCACGATCGCCCGCGTCCGGCATTCGACGCCGGGCGTCGGCCTGATCTCGCCGCCGCCGCATCACGACATCTACTCGATCGAAGACCTCGCCCAGCTGATCTACGACCTCAAGAACGTCAATCCGGACGGTCAGGTCTCGGTGAAGCTGGTGTCCGAGGTCGGCGTCGGCACGGTTGCCGCCGGCGTCGCCAAGGCGCGCGCCGACCATGTGACGATCGCGGGCTTCGAGGGCGGCACCGGTGCCTCGCCGCTGACCTCGATCAAGCATGCCGGCTCGCCGTGGGAGATCGGTCTTGCCGAGACCCATCAGACGCTGGTGCGCCAGCAGCTGCGCAGCCGCATCGCGGTCCAGGTCGACGGCGGCTTCCGCACCGGCCGTGACGTCGTGATCGGCGCGCTGCTCGGGGCCGACGAGTTCGGCTTCGCCACCGCCCCGCTGATCGCGGCGGGCTGCATCATGATGCGCAAGTGCCACCTCAACACCTGCCCGGTCGGCGTCGCGACCCAGGATCCGGTGCTGCGCAAGCGCTTCACCGGCCAGCCCGAGCACGTCATCAACTACTTCTTCTTCGTCGCCGAGGAAGTCCGCGAGATCATGGCGCAGCTCGGCTACAAGACGTTCGACGAGATGGTCGGCCAGGTCCAGATGCTGGACCAGACCGCGCTGGTCTCGCACTGGAAGGCCAAGGGCCTCGATTTCTCCAAGCTGTTCGTGCGGCAGAAGGAGGAGAAGGGCCAGACGATCTATCACTCGGAGAGCCAGAACCACCATCTGGAAGCCGTGCTCGACCGCCGGCTGATCGGGCAGGCGCAGGCCGCGCTCGATCGCGGCGCCCCGGTCAAGATCGAGGAAGAGATCAACAACACCGACCGTTCCGCCGGCGCGATGCTGTCGGGCGCGGTGGCCAAGATCTACGGCCATGCCGGCCTGCCGCTCGACACCATCCATGTCGGCCTGAAGGGCACGGCGGGACAGGCGTTCGGCGCCTGGCTCGCCAAGGGCGTCACCTTCGACCTCGAGGGTGAAGGCAACGACTATGTCGGCAAGGGCCTCTCGGGCGGCTGCATCATCGTCAAGCCGCCGAAGATCTCCGGCATCGTGCCGGAGGAGTCGATCATCGTCGGCAACACCGTGATGTACGGCGCGATCGCGGGCGAGTGCTACTTCCGCGGCATCGCCGGCGAGCGCTTCGCGGTGCGCAACTCCGGCGCAGTCGCGGTCGTCGAAGGCGCCGGCGATCATTGCTGCGAATACATGACCGGCGGCATCGTCGTGGTGCTCGGCAAGACCGGACGCAACTTCGCGGCCGGCATGTCGGGCGGCATCGCCTATGTGCTGGACGAGACCGGCGACTTCGACAAGCTCTGCAACCTTTCGATGGTCGAGCTCGAGCCGGTGCTGTCGGAGGAGATGATCAACGCCGACACCTACCACCACTCCGGCGATCTCGAGGCGCATGGCCGGGTCGACGTGTTCCAGAACCTGCTCGACTCCGATGTGGAGCGGCTGCACGTCCTGGTCACGCGTCACGCCAAGCTGACGGGTTCGAAGAAGGCGGCGGAGATCCTCGCCGACTGGAAGAGCTGGCTGCCGAAATTCCGCAAGGTGATGCCGGTGGAGTACCGCCGCGCGCTGAAGGAAATGAAGGCCAACGCCGACGCCGAGCCGAAGATCGCGATCGGCGCGTAAGCCTGAAAGACCCTCATGGTGAGGAGGCGCGCAGCGCCGTCTCGAACCATGAGGCCGCCACACGGGCCTCCATCCTTCGAGACGCGGCGCACGCGCCGCTCCTCAGGATGAGGGTCAAACAGAACAGACGAACACATGATGCAGGGGCATCGGGTTTCAATGGGCAAGATCACAGGTTTTCTCGAGATCGAGCGGCATGACCGCAAGTACGAGCCGGTCGCCGATCGACTCAAGAACTTCAGGGAATTCGTCATTCCGCTGAGCGAGAAGGACACGCGCGACCAGGCTGCGCGCTGCATGAATTGTGGCATCCCCTATTGCCACGGCACCGGCTCGACCGCGCCGGGCACGCCGGGCTGCCCGGTCAACAACCAGATCCCCGATTTCAACGACCTCGTCTATCAGGGCAACTGGGAAGAAGCCTCGCGCAACCTGCACTCGACCAACAATTTCCCCGAATTCACCGGCCGCATCTGCCCGGCGCCGTGCGAGGCGTCCTGCACGCTCAACATCGACGACAACCCGGTCACCATCAAGACCATCGAATGCGCGATCGTCGACCGCGCCTGGGACAATGGCTGGCTGAAGCCGGAGATCGCAGCCGTCAAGACCGGCAAGAAGGTCGCCGTGATCGGCTCGGGTCCCGCCGGCATGGCCGCCGCGCAGCAGCTCGCGCGCGCCGGCCACGAGGTGCATGTCTACGAGAAGTTCGCCAAGGCCGGCGGCCTGCTGCGCTACGGCATTCCCGACTTCAAGATGGAGAAGGGCATCATCGACCGCCGCGTGGCGCAGATGGAAGCCGAGGGCGTCACCTTCCATTACGGCAAGGCCGTCGGCGGCTCGACGCCCGGTGCGATCGATCCGCAGGAGCTCGCCAAGCAGTATGACGCCGTGGCGCTGACCGGCGGCGCGGAAGCCCCGCGCGATCTGCCGATCCCCGGCCGCGAGCTTTCCGGCATTCACTTCGCGATGGACTTCCTGCCGCAGCAGAACCGCCGCGTCTCCGGCGAGCCGCTGAACGGCGCCGCCGACATCCTTGCCGGCGGCAAGCATGTCGTCGTGATCGGCGGTGGCGACACCGGCTCGGACTGCATCGGCACCTCGTTCCGGCAAGGCGCAAAGTCGGTGACCCAGCTCGAGATCATGCCGGCGCCGCCCGAGCACGAGAACAAGGGCGTGACCTGGCCGAACTGGCCGCTGAAGATGCGCACGTCCTCGAGCCAGGCCGAAGGCGCGGTGCGCGAATTTGCGGTGCTGACGACGAAGTTCGAAGGCGTCGACGGCAAGGTGACGAAGCTGCATTGCGTCAAGGTCGACGACAAGTTCAAGCCGCTGCCCGGCACCGAGTTCACGCTCGACGCCGAGCTCGTGCTGCTGGCGATGGGCTTCGTCCATCCGGTGCACGAGGGCCTGCTCAAGACGCTGGGCGTCGAGCTCGACCAGCGCGGCAACGTCCGCGCCTCCCTGCAGGACTACCAGACCTCGCGCGCGAAGATCTTCTCCGCCGGCGACATGCGCCGCGGCCAGTCGCTCGTGGTCTGGGCAATTCGCGAAGGCCGCCAGTGCGCGCGCTCAATCGACACCTTCCTGATGGGGAAGACGGATCTGCCGGGGTAGGCGCCCCGGCCTTTTCGGCAAGCACTCTCCACACACTGAACTGTCGTCGCCCGCGAAAGCGGGCGATCCAGTATTCCAGAGACGTCCGAGATCGAACGGAGAAGCCGCAGCGTACTGGATGCCCGCATGCGCGGGCATGACGAGCTATCGCAGCGGAACGTGAATGCCTCGTCGGCTCAGTTCTGCACCCGCACGCCGAGCATCACCACCGTCGACGCCGAGCTCTGTCCCGCGAGGTTCGAATCCAGCCAGTCGCGGCGCACGGTGCCCTTGATCCAGAGGCTGCGGGTCATCTTGTAGATCAAATCGGCGGACACCGAGTAGATCGTGTCGTTGCGGTTGTCGCCCTGGTAATCGAGCGTGCCGTAGGTGAACTTGCCGATGCCGGTCAGCCAGCGGCGGAAGTCGTGGTCGACCTCGACGGTGTAGGTGCGCGACAGCACGCCCGAGGTGCCGGGCAGCGTGGTCTCGCCGATCTGGGTGTCGGAATAGAATTTGACTGTGGTCAGCGGCGTCGCGGTCCAGGTCAGCGAGGCGGTGGTGAGCAGGCCTTCGAGACGGTTGAGCCGCGTGTCGGCGTAATCGCGCATCGCGTAGCCGATCGAGACCTCGCCGAACAGCAGCCGCGTGAACTCGAACGAGGTGCCGGCCTTGACGTAGCCGCCCGAGGAGTTGCGCGCGTAACCATTGCGGTCGAGATAGAGATCGTGGAAGCGGCTGTCGCCCTGCACTTCGACGAACGGCTTCACCGCCGGGTTGAGCTCGTAGCTCACCCGGCCGACGCCGCCATATTGCGTGAAGTTGCGATCGTCGTTCGACGACGAGGTGCCGTCGGTGAGCTTCGACCATTGGTAATCGGTGCGGTCGACGGTGGCGCCGAGCGAGACCTGCATGCGGTTGAAATTCTGGTCGATTCCGAAGGTGCCGCCGACGGTGGTGTAGATCGGATATCTGGCGAGGCCGGCCTGCACGTTCGGGCTGCCGGGATTGTCGGTCGAGACCAGCAGGCGGGCCTGCCCCAGGAGATGCGTGTCTCTTGAGACGTCGAGCCGGCCGTCGATATGACCAATGAAGTTCGGACGGTCGATGTCGAGCGGCGCCGACAGCGGCGTGCCGTCGACATTCGGCGTCAGCCCGGAGCCATAGCCCGTGAAGGAGCCGCGCAAATCCGCGACGACGGCGTGACGCTCCCAGTCGGAGACCGCGAGGAATTCCGGCGCGACCATGTAAAACGCCTTGCCCTGCGGCGAGTAGAGCCGGCCCGGATTGGTGTCGTAGCCCGCCATCACCTCGACCGCGGTCTTGACCATGAACGAGCCGGCGTAGTCGCCGACCGCGCCGAACGGATCGTCGTCGATCTTGAGCCGCTTGCGCGGCGGCTGGCCGACGATGGTGCCGGCCATCGCCGGCGGCAGCGGCGTCTTGTTGGCGGTCTCCGAGGGCGGGATCGACAGCCGCAGCTGCCCCGTGGTGTTCAATGGCGCCGGCGTCGGCTGCGGCGAGCCGGGTCCCACCGGCGGCTTCGGTTTGGCCTGGCCCGGGTAATATTTCGGCTTCTGGCGTTTGCGGTTGAGCGAGTCATAGCCTGATGTCGAGGCGCCGTTCGCCGCGGGGAGCCCGTAGGTCGGGACCTGCCCGATCCGCGTCGTCGTTGATGTCGATGAAGACGAACGGCGATCGCGATCGGCATCGGGCAGCTTCAGGCCGTTCAGCGGATCCTTGGCGTCGGCCGTGGTCCGGCGCAGCGGCGAATCCTGGGTGATCACCTGGCTCTGGCGATTGGAGCTGAACAGATCGGGCGTCACGGTCTGGGCCGCGGCGAATCCGGTGGCCGCGGTCAGCGCCACAGCAGTCATGGCAAGACATGGCAAAACCGCGCGGACAACGCATCCACGCCGGTCTGGGCCGCTTGCTGGCCGCCGCAACACGATGGAAATACTCCAACGAATTCATGCGCTTGTCGGACGCACTCCACCGGGCGGCGGAAAACGTCGTTAATGGAGTTAAAACAATTATGGTTAATGAGCCGTTGAGGATCGGCCGCCGCGCGTCGCATCGCGGAATCGAACGTGCTAAGGGAGACGCCCGGGTGCAAAACCCCTCCCCTGGAATCCGTAATGGCCAAACCGAAACCGCTGATGACCAAATCATCCGGCCCCGATGACGGCGCCGTTCAATCGGCGCTCCGCACCCTCGATGCCGAAGCAAGCGGCGTCGCAGCCCTTTCCGCAGCACTGAAGTCCGACCTCGGCGCGCCGTTCGCGGCCGCGGCGGAGCTGATCGGCAACGCCAAAGGACGGCTGATCGTCACCGGGCTCGGCAAGTCCGGCCATATCGGGCGCAAGATCGCCGCGACTTTTGCCTCGACCGGCACGCCGGCGTTCTTCGTGCACGCCGCCGAAGCGAGCCATGGCGACCTCGGCATGATCACGATCGATGACGTGATCCTGGCGCTGTCATGGTCCGGCGAGCAGCCGGAGATGCGCAACCTGATCGCCTATGCCGCGCGCTTCGGCATTCCGCTGATCGCGATGACGGCCGACAAGGATTCGACGCTGAGCAAGGCCGCCGACGTGCAGCTGACGCTGCCGAAGGCCCGCGAGGCCTGCCCGCACAATCTGGCGCCGACCACGTCCTCGCTGATGATGCTGGCGCTCGGCGATGCGCTGGCGATCGCGCTGCTCGAAGGCCGCGGCTTCACCTCGACCGATTTCAGCGTGCTGCATCCGGGCGGCAAGCTCGGCGCGCTCCTGAAATATGCCCGCGACCTGATGCATGGCGGCGACGCGCTGCCGCTGAAGCCACTCGGCACCAAGATGTCCGATGCGCTGGTCGAGATGACCTCCAAGGGCTTTGGCTGCGTCGGCATCGTCGACCGCCACGGCCATCTCGTCGGCATCGTCACCGACGGCGATCTGCGCCGGCAGCTGCGCCGCCCCGACCTTTTGATGGTGTCGGTCGAGGAGGTCATGACCAAAACGCCGAAGACGATCAGCCGCGACACGCTGGCCGGCGAAGCGCTGGAGCTGCTCAACGCCTCGAAGATCACGACGCTGATCGTGACCGACGCCAAGAAGCCGGTCGGCATCATCCATCTGCACGATCTGCTGCGGGCGGGTGTCGCGTAGGCCCTTTTGTCATTCCCCGATGCGCAATGGCGCATCTGGGGGCGCGCCTCTTGGCGCGAGCCTCGAAATGACAGCGATTACCTCGGAAACCGCGCCGCCGTCGTCTCCAGCGGCAGGGCCAGCGCGTTGGCGAGGTAGGAGACCGTGCGGTAGAAGCCGCACAGCAGGATGATCTCCAGGATCTGGTCCTCATCGTAATGCGCCGACAGCGCCGCGAATTCCGCGTCATCCAGCGTCGCGCGGGCATGCAGCGCATCGACCGCCGCGATCATCGCCTGTTCGGCCGGCGACCAGCAGTCGGCATCGGCCGCACCGCGCACGGTGGCGTAGACCTGCTGCGCCGTCAGTTCGGCGGCCGCGCCGAACGCCGTGACATGGACGCCCCATTCATATTCGCAGGCGTTGAGCGCGCAGGTGCGGTCGATCACGATCTCGCGCTCCCTGAGCGACAACGGCCCGCGGTCCAGCAGGCTGCCACCGCGAAACTTCTCCCAGGCGCGTGGATGGCCGGCCATCATGCGGAACAGTAGCAGCGGCGGCTTGCCGCGCATGATGCGATCGAAATGCTGTTGAACGTCCGCCGGATAGGGCGGATCGAGCGGCGCGAGGCGTGACATGGGCTGATCCTATTGCTACATTTAATGTAGCATTACGCTACAATATCTGTAGCGACTCGCAAGAGGGATTCGAAAGGAATTCGCGACATGTCGAAGCAGGGCCCAGTCACAAGACCCGCCGTCCGCGGCTCGCGGACCGGCCGCCCGATCATGGCGCTGCTCGATCTCTTGGGACGGCGCTGGACCTTGCGCATCATCTGGGAGCTCCGGGAGGGCGCGCTGACCTCGCGCGCGCTGCGCACCGCGTGCGACGAGGCCTCGCCGACCATCCTGCAGACGCGATTGACGGAGCTGCGCGAGGCCGGCTTCGTCGAACTATCGGAGGATGGTTACGGCCTCACCGCGCTCGGGCGGGAGCTGTTCCAGACCTTCACGCCGCTCCATCGTTTCGCCGAGCGCTGGAGCAAGCGGGGCGCCAGCTAGACCGCGGCGACCGTCAGTGCGTAGCCCGCATGAGCGGAGCGATATGCGGGACCGGTTTCCCCGGGTATCGCGGAGCCTGTCATCGGGCGCGCATTCGCGCGACCCGTTGGCTCACCCGGGCTACGGATTACTCGTCCGAAGCAGCATTCGACGCTCGGGCGAAGTCGTCGTCGATGGCTCAGGTCAAACTAAGCGATCGCCACCGTCAAGCTCGCGCCGTCGGCGCGGACCACCTTCACCCGGCTGCCGGCCGGCGCATCGGGGCCGGCGACGCGCCACACCGTGTCATCGATCCGCACCGTGCCCGATCCGTCGATGATCGGTTTCTCCAGGGTGAATTCGCGGCCGACCAGGGCTTCGTTGCGGCGGTTGAGGAACGGGTTGGTCTTGCTCGCCGCGGTCGCGCCCTTCGCAAAATGCCGCCATGCCGGCACCGCCAACGCGGCGAACACTGCGAACATCAGGAGCTGCGTTTGCCAGGACGGCGTGAAAGCGAACGACAGCAGGCCCACAAGGAGCGCCGCGAGCCCGAGCCAGAACAAGAATACCCCGGGCGCCGCGAGCTCCAGCGCCATCAGGATGAAGCCGAAGATCAGCCAGTTCCAGGTACCCAATGTCGAAAACATCTCGGCCATGACAGGACCTCTACCATTGCGGGCGCGACGCCGTCACGCCCTCACCGCTGCGGCGGCACCGGCGGTGGCACCGGTGGGCCGGCCAGCGGGACCGAGCCGCCGCGCCGTGCTGCGGCCGTAGCGGACGCCGCACTCTCGCCGAAGGTAGCGCGGGCGATCTCGCCGATGCCGGCCAGCGAGCCCAGCACGCTCGAGGTTTCGATCGGTAGCATCAAGACCTTCTGGTTCGGCGATTCCGCGAGCTGGCCGAACGCCTTGATGTACTTGTCGGCGATGAAATAGTTCAGCGCGGCAACGTCGCCCTTGGCGATCGATTCCGACACCATCTGGGTCGCCTTGGCCTCGGCCTCGGCGAGCCGCTCGCGCGCCTCGGCGTCGCGGAAGGCGGCTTCGCGGCGGCCTTCGGCCTGCAGGATCTGACCCTGCTTGGCGCCCTCGGCGCGCAGGATTTCGGATTGCCGCTGGCCCTCGGCCTGCAAGATGTCGGCGCGCTTGACGCGCTCGGCCTTCATCTGCCGGCCCATCGCCTCGACGAGGTCGGCCGGCGGCACGATGTCCTTGATCTCGATGCGGTTGACCTTGACGCCCCAGGGCGACACCGCGGCGTCGACCACGCGCAGCAGCCGCTCGTTGATCTCGTCGCGATGCGACAGCACCTGGTCGAGATCCATCGAGCCCATCACCGAGCGGATGTTGGTCATGGTCAGGACGGTGATCGCCTGGTTGAGATTGGCGACCTCGTAGCTCGCCTTCGCGGCATCGAACACCTGGTAGAACGCGACGCCGTCCACCGTCACAGTGGCGTTGTCCTTGGTGATCACCTCCTGCTCGGGAATGTCGATCACCTGCTCCATCATGTTGATCTTGCGACCGATGCGATCGAAGTAGGGCACGATCAGATTGAGACCGGGCGACAACGTGCGGGTGTATTTGCCGAACCGCTCGATGGTCCAGTCATAACCCTGCGGAACGGTCTTGATCCCGGCGAACAGCGTAACGATGACGAGAAGAACAAACGCGATCGCGAAAACGTCGAAGCCAGTCATAAATTCCTCCAGGGCCGGCGAGACCGTCGCCAGTCACGGTCGTGCATTGGTCGGCAGGACCGCTCCGCCGGTTCAGCCGGCTGTTGTTCTCCCTAGCACATAGGAAGCTGCCGTCCGACTACCAGATGCAAGTGAATAGCCGTGTCCGGTGTCACTGATCGTTAACAATCAGGTCCAGCC
>NZ_JADFUD010000086.1:0-29706 GCF_054820065.1 Bradyrhizobium sp. UFLA06-06 | reverse complement strand
GATGTGTATAAGAGACAGGTCAAAGAGCTTGCTGGACGACTGGCGTGGAATGATGCCATCGGGAGGTGACGACCAACCGATTCCTAACCGGGGCCGCCTCCTTCACCTGGGCCATAGCAATATGGACCCATAGTCGCCGAGCCCGCCGCCAGATCGGGCCCTCGTCGAGATCAAGCCGATTGTACATCCATCGGAGATCAACTCGCTTCAGGCCCCAGCGCGACCGCAAGGTGTTTCTTGCCAAGCCGGGCGGCCCAAGCAGCAGCACGTTTCGTCGTCGGCGCCGGTCAATTGGCATCGTTTGATTGACAGAGCTTGACAATAGCGAGAGTGCCCTCCTCCCGAGCGTCGACCGCAACTACGTCATCGTGTTCAACGGAGGCAAATTTCTTGACGCTGGTTCGATCTGTAAATCGACGTCACACCGATGACAATCGGGAGGGGGAAAGCGGTATAGAAACACGCACGGCGAGTCATTGCCCCGAAAATGGGACATCTGATACGGAACGGCGAGAGACGACAAGTGAATGACCACATAAGCTTCCCGAGTTACTTGCATAGTGACCCCGCCGACCTGCTGCCCGATGAGGGCGCGCGGCATCGTTTTGAGGCGATCGTGGATCGTGCAGCGAATGCGCGCTCAACGTGGTTGCCGGTTGAGGAGCAGATGCGCGCAACTCGTGCCGAACTTCATCGCGTCGAGACCCACCGCCAACGGCTGATATTGGCCCGCGGCGGCGACCGTCCCGGCGCAGAAAAGGAGGACAAGCAAATCCGTGACCTCGACAAGCAAGCCAGCGAACTGACTGAAAAGTTGCGTCGCCTCATCGCTCGAGAGGCGACCGCTGCTGCCCGCATGCGGAACTGCGAGATCCTGGCATCTCGCTGCCGGGCCTTTTTGGCTCACGGTGGCCTGCCGTCGCGCGCGCGCCTTGCCTCCGTCTCTCCAATCGCGCTGTCGGAGATTCTAGAGCGAGGCGAACGGATCATTGACGCGCTCGAGCGTCTGCGCCTGCACATTCGCGAGCTCGAAGCCGACGCCCACCAGATCCGCAGTGCGCCATTTCCCAGTGAGGCGAAGAAGCGAGACGCCGCGGCGCTGATCGCGCGCCTGGCGGAACGTGGGGCGCCGTCTATCTCGGCCATGATTGATGACAACACCAGCGAGATCGGATGGCCTTACACCCTCCAGGAACACAATCTGATTGCTGTCGTCCCCGATAAGAACACGCGGGTTGTGGGCACCGCATCTGGGCAGGTTCCCGATGTGATTGGGCTGCTTTGTTGGGCCCTTCGTGACACTCTGACCGAAAAGGTGATCGAGCTGATCGACACGAACAGCGACGATGCCGCCGCGCTCCCAGCGGATGAGCGTGAAAAGCAGCTGGCCCAAATCGAAGCCGACAAACTGATGACCGAACGCAAAGAGGCCGCCCTGGTACAGGCCGCGCAGGCTGCGGGCGAGGCCATCGAACACCGCCACGACATCAGCGCTCTGGCCGCGCTCCAGCTCGAGCTGGTCACGCAGTCACGATGAGGTCTGCGACTGCCCTCGGCAGGCAGCCGGCTGCTCGCGGCAGTCCTTCTCGGCGCAATCGTCTCCACGACCAACATCCCGACCACCTGCTTTCATTCCGAAAGTGACGGCAGAAATGGCGCTCTGCTGCGCCAGGAGAACGAACGGCTGCGCATGGAGCGAGACATTTTAAGAAGCTGATTGCGATTTTTGCCGGAAGCCGGACGTGATCTTCCGCTTCATCGAGGACCATCGCGAGGCCTATCGATCTCAGCCTGGCGCCCTTCGTCGGCGTTGACGACCGTGCCTTTGGCGATCCCGGCCTTGATGAAAGCGACGGCCTGCCTCTCGGAACCGAACACGGGCGGGACCGAATTGCCGCCGCGCCCGCGGATGGCGACCTTGCCCTTGCCGTTCTGGTTACGGGTAAAGCAACGGTCAATGCGATCCTCTTGAGGTTGGCGGGCTTCACGTAGCCGAAATAGCGAGCCGCCTACTGGGATGGCCCGCATGAACGCTCCGACATGCGCCGGATCAATCATCAGGAGGCGTACAGCCTCGACGGCGCTTGCACAATCAGGCTGGGGAGTATTTCAGCCGCCGCCGTCCACCTCAGCAACCTTACCTTCGCCGCCAACGATATCGGCCCACGGATAGCCTTGAAGGCCGTCTCGGCTTCCGCGTCAGTCAGGCGGAAACACCTGAGCTAAACTCAGGGTCCTAATTGTCGCGGCGAGTGGCTGCCGGCCAAAGATCCTGAGCGAAATCTTCGATGTGATTTCGGGTACCTTTGGGTCCACGGTCGAAACGCTTCACCTGCAAGACCTTGCCGGTCGACAATGTGTTGAATTCCTCGGGAATTCCTTCGAAATCGGATTTTTCGGCAAGCTCGCGTTCCGGCACGTCCATTCCGAGGATTTCGGACAGCGCCAGAACGGCGAACTCGTTTTCCGACAATCCGACAAGATTGGGCGAAGGGAACTTTGCGATGTACTGACCTTGCTCGTCGCCGATGGGCAAACTGAGTCCGCCACCCCTGCCCGTATTTTTCATCACGGAGAGCTTCATCTGAACTCCCGCCGAGGAAAACCGCGCGTTTATCTCACGTGGATCGTCTTGAACGGCTAGGAAGTCAGACGTCCTGCGTTGAGGAGTCAGAAATCGCAAGGATTTGCCAACCATGGATGCTTTCAGGGCCGGCCGCTAACCAATCGAAAATCGATCCGCCTCATGTTCGCGTTTGTAAGCTGAATGGGAAATCAAACATGACAGGATCGGCAATTCTGGAAAACGTGCGTCGCTACCGCGCAATAGCTTCGCTGTGCCGTCAAGCCGCAGCATTCCGCCCACTCCAGCGAGTCTCATTGCTGACGCAGGCCGACGAATGGGAGCAGAGAGCGGTTGGTGAGATCGAAGAATACTTTGATGCCCAAGACTCTCCGATACCCGCTCAACCCTCAGGCAACGTCAATTGAGCGAGAGCTTGGTTAAGAAAGCGCTTGCGCTTGGCCCACCCCTGCCCTTCAAGACAAGGCCGGACCGCTGAGGGATTTCCAGCGGTCCCTTGTCTCGTTACGCCTCTTGTCTCGTTACGCCTCAAGGATCCAACGCCGAACCACTCCCGTCGATCTCCACGGCGCATACGAGCCTTCGCATTCGTTCCGGCAGTTGACTGCGGTCTCATCTTCCACGACCACCCTCGCCAAGTGCCGCGGTATCTGGCCATGCCTACATATCCGTGATGAACTCGGAGTCCTGCAAAAGACAACGAACCATATTGGCTTCGCCGGCGAGCTTCTTTTCAGCGTCGAAGAGGCCGACTGCGGTCTGCAAATTGATCCAAAACTTCGCCGAGGTGCCAAGCGCCTTGCTCAACAGAACGGCTGTCTCGACCGTGATCGCCCCGCTTGCCGTTGATGATCTCGTTGATGCGAAACCGCGGCACGCCCATCGCCTTTGCGAGTTCGCCCTGGGGGATTTCGTACTGGGTGAGAAACTCCTCGCGGAGTTATCGCGTTGTCAATCCGCCCGTCGAGCTTGTCGGCATACGAGGCGCGTAGGCGCTGCGTCAGACGGTCGTATTCGGCCTGAAGTCGCGCCACTGCCTCGTCGTCCTCTTCTTTCGACAGCATGGTTTTGATGAAGCCCCGCAACGATCCACTGATGGACCTTCTCCGAAAAATGCGGCCGGCCCATCAGTTCGGGGAATTTCGCGGCGATGACCTCCGTGCGAACATAGGACTCGCTGCATTTACCCTTGTAGCCGGTGCAGTGATAATAGATGTAGCGCCCCTTGTGGAGCTCACCGACCAAGGCACAGCCGCAGTGTCCGCAATTCATAAGCCCTGAGAAGGGAAAGTCTCTTGGACCACGCCGAAGCTTGGTGGCATTACGCTTGTCCAGGACAGCCCGAACCCGCTCGCGAGGTTTCATCGTTCATGAAAATCCCGTGGATTTTATTGCGGCGCCTCGTTGACGACGGGAATGCCTCAACTCAACCTAAGACTGCCTGATAAGACCTCCATCCACTAACGTGGAATAAACTCGTTCCATTTCAGTGTTTGTGGAACGATGACTTGCCAAGGATCATCTCATAGGTTCACGCGTAAGCCGTTGATTTTATTGATATTGCGGAGAATATCACCATATTCTCCGCACCTTATGCGTAGAATATATTGCGTTTGCTAGGAATAAGGTGCATATTCTCCGCATGAGTGCGGTGAATGGCGACTTATATCCACGAACTGAAAGACTGGCCGAAATTTACCTGGAACAGCTCAAAGCTGGCCCAGAAGCTGGGAGCTGTCCGTAACCGGCAGGGTCGCATCACTGGTCGTATGGAAGAGCTCGGCTTTCGGCTGCGAACCGAAGCCAATCTTGAGGCCCTTACCGAGGAAATCACCAAGTCGAGCGAGATCGAGGGCGAGGTTCTGAGCCGCGATCAGGTGCGATCATCGCTTGCGCGCCGTCTGGGTGTCGATATCGGCGCCTTGACGCCGGTCGAGCGCAATGTCGAGGGCATCGTTGAGATGATGCTGGACGCCACCGGCAGATATGACGCTCCCCTCACCTCTGACCGTCTCTTTGGCTGGCATGCCGCCTTGTTTCCGACGGGCCGCAGCGGCATGACGAAGATCGCCGTCGGGAACTGGCGCACGGACGATACGGGGCCGATGCAGGTTGTCTCGGGGCCAATCGGACGCGAGCGCGTTCACTATGAAGCTCCCAAAGCTGGTTTGCTTCCTGACGAGATGAAAGCCTTCATCGGCTGGTTCAACGGTACGCAGGACATCGATCCAGTTATCAAGGCTGCCATGGCTCATCTGTGGTTCGTTACCATCCATCCGTTCGAAGATGGCAATGGTCGTATCGCTCGCGCGATTTCCGACATGGCGCTGGCGCGGTCAGAGAACAGTTCACAGCGCTTCTACAGCACGTCAGCGCAGATCCGGCAGGAGCGGAACGCCTATTACGATATGCTCGAAGCCACGCAGAAAGGCGATCTCGACATCACGGTATGGCTGGAGTGGTTTCTGGACTGTCTTGACCGGGCCTTTGATCGCGCCGACACCATCCTCGCCTCGGTTCTACGGAAAGCCCACTTCTGGAAGAAGCAAGCGAACCAGAAATTTAACGACCGACAGCGGGCGATGATTGAGCGTTTGTTCGAGGGCTTTGAAGGCAAGCTCACATCTTCGAAATGGGCACAGCTTACCAAATCATCGCAGGATACAGCCCTGCGGGACATCGATGATCTCGTTGCCAGGGGCGTTTTGGTGAAAGACGCGCCCGGCGGGCGTAGCACGAGCTATTCATTGATTGACGAAGTCTGAACACATCAGCGACCTAAGAGGATGTTCATGGCGGCCTGAAAAGCGGAAACGTGGCGCGCCAGCACCCGAGCTGAGATGGCCGAGCTCTGTCCGCTAGCAAGAGGTTCCAATGAACGTATACGCGAAACCCTCGCAGTCCGCGCTTTAAAGCCCCGGTTTGGTCAACCGAATGGCTTTCAGAACTTTCGACGCAAAGATGACAGCGATACATCATGCACTGGATTTTCAGCTAAACGCGGAGAATGCAGACGTTTACATTTGCGGCCATCTCCGAGAAGTTCATTTGATTGTCGCGGAGAATTGACCGACCAGGAGCGGGGTAGCGGCGCGATCAAAGCTGATTTCAGTCGCGTTGCAAAAGAAAAATCAGCAATCTTCAAGAGCTTCGAAGAATACATTCTGTTCCAAAACAAATACGCCCGCGATAGCTGACGTCTGTGCCGATCTTCATGCGAGCATTTCGGATGCCCCGGCCCAGTAGACGTAATTTATCCGAGCAAAGCCGAAGCGAGTTTGGAAGAGACAAAGAAATTGGCCGACGAACGATTCAAGCGGATCGAAAAGCTTTTTGGCGATTGTCTGAAGATGCGGCTCCTGATGCCGATTATGGCCGGAGACCGCAACGATTAAATGCGTTTGAAATGGAATGAGCTGGGCTAGCGGTCAAGAAGGCCTTTTGCGCGTTGGCAATCGGTGACGAAATCGCAATCGCTTCAACATTCGTGGAACATGCTTGTCCCGCAACCGTTGTTCGCGTGCCGGCGCAACTGCCCCGACGGGGCACTTTTCTCCTCGAGCTCGTCAGCTTCTCGAAAGCCAACCGTCCTAGCATTCGAGCCTAGCCTCTTGGTCTCGATGCCGCCTGCGACTGAATCGGCCAGAAGCTAGGCTACTTCGCGGCGAGTATGCAGGAGACTTTGTTCTCAAAACAGATAGGAGACGCTGTGGAGGCCAATCGGATAAGCGGCGCGGGTTCGCCAGGGTCCCGAACGGGAAACGTCCAAACACAGGAGGATCATGACCGATTTAGGCAGGCCGTGAAGGATTAGCTTGTACAAGCGGACTTTGCCTCAGCACGCTCACAACTGACACCGCACGAGCCAATCCCAACCCGGCATTACTGCTGGAACGAGGCTAGCCACATTTGTTGAACTTCTTAGGACGGAAGCCAGATTCCAATCGAGATTGGACTGGCGCGGACCGAGCGGCTGCTCGTCGGTGTGACCGACCACCTCGATGACATCCACATCGTAATCTCCAGCTCATGAAGTTCTGGCAGGAGTGGACCTCCGATCACCGCGGCAAAAGCTCAGGGGGTAGCCAGGGACGACTTCGGAACGTAGGAACGTAGCCGGGATCCAGAACCGGGCTCATCTCCTCGATCTTGGCATCGATCTTACTGAGAACAGCGGCCGGCACGACATCCCGCTCTGGGAGCTGCCACCAATGGTCGTTCACCAACGATACGACCTCCACGACAGCCGAGATGACCGCCGGTTCGGGTAGCCGCGCGCGGTTGGCGAACTTTCGCCAGCGGTCCAGAGTAAGCGCTTTGAAGGATTTCTCTCCTCCCAAAGAGAGTGCCATATCGTCCTTCGGAAAATAAGCGGTGGTCGATAGGACGTCGTACACGGGGGCGATGGCCGGAGTGCACCCCTCACCTGGGTATATTGTCGACCAATTCTTCAAGTGCATGTCGCCGTTGCCGACGAGCGCGGCAAGTGCCAGTCGACGAACGAATTCGAGCGCGGCGTCGGTCGAAACCGCTACGTTCAGCGCGGAGGCTATGTCGTGGTATGATGCGTCATCGTACTTTTTGGATGGCTGGCGGCCAAAGATCTGAGCGAAATCTTCGATGTGAATTCGGGTACCTTTGGGTCCACGGTCGAAACGCTTCACCAGCAAGACCTTGCCGGTCGACAATGTGTTGAATTCTTCGGGAATTCCTTCGAAATCGGATTTTTCGACAAGCTCGCGTTCCGGCACATCCATTCCCAGGATTTCGGACAGCGCCAGAACGGCGAACTCGTTTTCCGACAATCCGACAAGATTGGCCGAGGGGAATTTTGCGATGTACTGACCTTGCTCGTCGCCGCTGGGCAAAGTCAGTCCGACACCCTTTCCCGTATTTTTCATCACGGAGAGCTTCATCTGAACTCCCGCCAAGGAAAACCGCGCTTTGATGTCACGAGGATTATCTTGAATGGCTATCGTAGTGCTGCCGTCGCTTGGCACCACGCGCACTGCACCTGGCAGATCTTCGCCAAGCGCCGCCAGGAGGTCGAAATCGTTTCCTTGCCTCACTGCTCCGGCGTGGTGCTTTTCCATCGCCTCGCGAAGCTTGTCCTCGGGCAACAGATTCGCGAAGAACGCGGGCAGCACGTGTGCCGCGGGCTTCGGATCCTTGCGAAGCCCACCATCGGCGGAGCGGAACGAGAGGCTCAATATCGGGGGCCGCGACATGGCGCGATAGGCCGGATCAAGGCTGAAGGCGTTGAAATCGCCTGGCGTACGCACGAGCGTTCCGACCCTGAGGTCTTGAAGGAACACCTCCAGCGACTGAACGGTATTAGGGGCGCGGACCCGGGTGCTCATCATCATCCATATCGGTGGTGAACGCTGGTCGATCCTCGCCTTCGGAGGGCCGAAGGAGTGCGTTGACGCCGGCTACCATGGCCTGTGGGATCAGCATTAGCTCCATGCCGAGAGCGCGCGCGACGTTAATCAGCGTCGTCGCCCGCGCAGCGGCGTCGCCCTGCTCAATATCGCGGTAACGCGGCCGGGAAATGCCCGCGCGTTCGGCCACCTGCTCTTGAGTCAGGCCCGCTTGCTTTCTTGCATCCCGGAGGAGGCGTCCTAGCTGTTGGGTTGCTTCTGAGTTCCGCTCCATGATCCGTTTACGCAATCTTTTTCTTCTAAATGATACGTAAACATATCATTGCTTATAGCCTCTGCCAAGGCCCATAGATCCGCGTACGTATCATTGGCTAATAAAATGATCCGCGAACGTATCTTACGGGGCCAGGGGCGGTTCCCCAATGCCTAAGGCAATCTCGACCAGCGCGGGGCGAACTACCGCGTGCGCATGGACTCCACGGCTCAACGACAAGGCCGACATCGTCATCATCGGCGTCACGCCCGGCAAGCAGCCGGCTCTGGAAGCCCTACTCAGCTTCCGCATGGCGCTTACCGGCGGCGCCTCGCTCGATGAGGCGGCGCAGCGCGCCAAGAATGCGGCCTCGTTCAAGGGGGGCATGCGCCTCGACGCGTGGTTGATGGACCACTTCGGCTTGCATCGGCTTTTCGGACTTACGTCCACGCTTGATCTCTTCGGCTCCGCCGCGCACCGCGCGCATTACACGTCCGTCCTGCGCTATCCGGTCCTGAAGAGGTTCGGTAACTATGCCGGAGACAGCCGCGTGATCGAGGAGACCCTAGCGGATGAACTCGCCGTGCTGCCCAAGGCTTGGCTTGTGCCGTTCGGGCCGAATGCGGTGCGCGCGCTCGAATATCTCGCGGCGGCCGGACGCATCGATGACGCGCGTATTCTAGGCGGCATCTTGCCTCCCGGCGGCCAGCAATGGAACCGCTACAACGTGCAGCTCGGTCTCGTGTCCGGCGATGTCGCGCTTGCGGTCCCAGGCGGGCCTGAAGTTCTGCGGCGAAGCGCTGTGTGCGCTCGAAGGTCGCCGCCCTGTGTGGCGAAGGCGCGCGGCCTTAGACCGTAGCCTGATTTTCTGTCTCCAGCGGGCGGGCCGGCGATCGGTTTACAAGATGTCAATTTTACGTACTACTGCTACTTAAATCGAGCGAAACTTAAACTAGCGCTTAGTTTGAAGGTATGCCATTTTGCGTAGCATGACGACGCAATTGCCAGGAAAACTAAACCAGCTCCGCCGGGATCTTCCGGAGGGGCTGCTCGTTGACGCTGCCTGGCTGAGCAAGCACGGCTACACCACCAGCCTCGTCAGCAAGTATGTCGCGGCCGGCTACCTCGAACGACCGGCCGGCCGCGTGTACCGAAAGCCGCGCGGCGCGCTAAGCTGGGAGCAGGCCGTCATATCCCTTCAGACGCTTCTTTACCGCACGCCGCTGGCCGTCGGCGGCCGAACAGCGCTCGCGCTTCAAGGCTACGAGCATTACCTGCCTCGCGCCACGCAGCAAGTTCATCTCTACGGACCTTCCGCGCCGCCCGGTTGGCTCTCGAAGCTTCCCCTCTCCATCCGTTTCGTCTTCCACAACAGCGCTGCGCTCTTCTCGCCGGAAGCGGGCCTGCCGCCCAAAGGCGATCTCGACCGCGCCAACGCCGCGGCCGAGAAGGAAGCGGCCGAAAAGGGCTTCGTCATCCAGTCATGGGGGCAATGGCGCTGGCCGCTGGTGGTTTCATCGCCGGAGCGGGCGCTGCTCGAAGTACTCGACGAGCTTCCCGATCACGAGAGCTTCGAGACCGTGGACAAACTGGTCGAGAGCCTTTCGACCCTAAGCCCCAGGCGCATGCAGACATTGCTACAAGCCTGCCAAAGCGTGAAAGCCAAGCGGCTGCTCTTCTTCTTTGCCGATCGCCATTCGCATGCCTGGAAAAACAAGATAAATAAGGATCACGTCGATCTCGGAAGCGGCAAGCGCATGCTGGTCAAAGGCGGCGTGCTCGACCGTACCTATCAAATCACCGTGCCGAAAGGGCTCGATGCCGTTTAGCGACCAATACCGCAGACAGGTTACCCTGCTGATCCGCGTCGTCCCCCTGGTCGCGCAGGAAGACTGCTTTGCGCTCAAGGGCGGGACCGCGATCAATCTCTTCGTTCGCGACCTGCCCCGCCTGTCGGTCGATATCGACCTCACCTATCTGCCGGTGCAGCCGCGCGACCAATCGCTCAAGGAGATCGAGACCGCGCTCACGCGCATCGCCGGCCGCATCAAGGCACAAATCGGCGGGTGCCAAGTCACAGAGGGCTTGACCGAAGGGCGCGTCAACAAGCTATTCGTCCAGCTCGGCGCCGCAACCGTCAAAATCGAGGTGACGCCGGTCCTTCGCGGCTGCGTCTATCCCGCCAAAAAGCAATCCGTGACCGATACCGTCGAGGACGAATTCGGCTTCGCCGAGATCCAGGTTGTCTCGCACGCGGACCTCTATGCTGGAAAGCTGGTCGCCGCGCTGGACCGCCAGCATCCGCGCGACTTTTTCGACGTGCGTGATTTGCTCGCCAACGAGGGCATCACCGACGATCTGCGAAAGGCCTTCGTCGTGTACATGCTCAGCCACCACAGGCCGATGGCGGAAGTCCTCGATCCGCCGCGCCGAGCTATGAAGGAGGATTATGAACACGGTTTCGTCGGGATGACAGAAGAGCCCGTCCCGCTTACCGAACTGGAAGCAACGCGTGAGGAGATGATCAAGGCGATCGTGGCCGACATGCCGGACGCGCACCGGAAATTTCTGGTCAGCTTCGAACAAGGCGCGCCGGAGTGGGATCTGCTGGGGCTGCCCGGGGTACCCGATCTTCCGGCCGTCAAATGGCGCCAGCTCAATCTCGACAAGCTGCCCAAAGAAAAACGCGCGGCGCTGACGGCCGCACTGAAGAAAGCGCTCGGCGTCTAGGCGGCTCGCAGCCGCCCCTGACGCTTTTTAGCTGACGTCGATCGGCGACGTGCGCCATACGTCTTTGCCAAGCGCGATCAGCATGTCCTGCCGTTGTTCGATATCGTTCGCCGACCAGTTCTCAAAGGCTTGCAACTTTTCGTTGATGCGCGTGATCGACGAATTCCTCCCGACCGGGCTCAAGGCCACGATGCTGCGCGTGAGATAATTACCCGACTTCGCGTATTCGGGCTTCTTCTTCTCGAAGAATCCGTTGCTCGCCACGATGTTGATCGGCTTTTCCAGGAGCGTCCTGTTCCCAAGCTTTACTTTCTAGTCATCGTAGCGGTTGCCGGGATTGGCGGCGGTGAAGGACTGGCGGAGATCGGCCTCCGGCGTGTCGGGCAGAATGTGCTCGATCTCGAGCGCAGTGAATTCGCCAAGGCCGCCGGGCCCCTCATGCCCTTGAAGGCAATTTCAACATGCTGCGCCAGCTTGGCCAGCAAATAGCGCGTGCGGTACTGCTGCATCGAACCAAGTGTGTATCGTTTGAGCGTATCGCCAGCTCGGCATCCTTGCCGACCATGTTCTTTTGTAGCCGTTCTGCCACGAACTCTTTGAGCTTGGCTTTTTGCGCTTTCGCATCGGCAATTTCCGCGATCTCGCGCAGTTCGTCCGCTCATATCGAGAAATTGCGCTCCAGATCCTTTGTCGGAGTCTTGGTGAAGATGTAATAGAATAGGAAACTTTCAAGCTGCCGCACGAAGTGATCGAACAGCGCTTTGGGAAAGTTCGCGGCTGCCAGCAGCACATAGTGCAAGCGGAATGCCGCGCCGCAAAGCTGCTGAAGCGTGTCCATGGCGGTGCTGGACGCGCCGTCATTACCACGGCCTTCGGTGAAGCCAATGTAGCGCTCGACGCTGCGAATGATCTTACGGACGAAGCCGAACGAATCGCTGCGGTAGCCGCACAGCTCGGCATTGTCTTTGTCGATCAGCCAGTCGTAAATCTCGTCTTCGCGCACCACACCGTCCCGGCGCTCGTTCTTCACCTTGTAATTCGCCATGATGAAATAGCGCAGGAAGCGCAGCGGCTTTTCCTTGTTGCGCTCCAATGGCCCCGTGATCTTCTTCCACTCGTCCTTAAGGTGTGTGAAACCACACTGGTCTCTCTCGGGAGCCGCGCCGTCGGTGCGACGGCATCCGAAAACAACATGACGTAGCGAGAGGCGGGTGGAAACAAGATCGACGCCCCTCGCAATCGGATGGCCGCTCACAGTTCAAGCCCGCGGTCCCCAAGCACCTGGCGCATCAGCGCGCCCTTAATTTCGCGGGCGATCTCCTCGCGGATCTGGGCTCCGAACTGCACCTCGGCCTCGCTGTCTCCGGTTAGGTGATGATCTGCGAGCCGTTGCTCAAGGCGGCTCGGAAACTCCTCGTCCATCGCCTCCCTGAGCCGGACCTGCATCTGTGCATGGGCTTCGGGGGCGATCCGGCTCACCACCGTCTCCCAAGGTTGCCAGTGAGTTGCCAGATAGTCGGCGAACCCCGCCTCCTCTTGATTGCGCACCTGCGTCTCGGCTGCGGTGAGATCGTGCTCAGTGACGTAGGAGACTTCATAGAACCGCATGTCCGGCGCGATGAGCTGCAGGTCCAGCCGATCACGTAGCTTGACCTGATAGGCGAGATAGACCTCGATCTCGTCGACGAACCGGAGCGAGTTGACCTTCTGACGGGCGATCGGATCGAGCGCGTTCAGGCGGAACAGGACCCGCGCCTGCTGGATGAGTTCACCGAGCCGATCGTCATAGGCCCCATCCTCGACATCAGCCTTCAGACGTGCGGTCTGCATGCCGTTCCAGGTCAGGGTGATGCGATCCTGGCAGGTCTCGCTCGCCCCGAAAGCCAGCTGAAAAAACTGCTGGCGCAATGGCGGCCTGGTCGCTGCCTGCCGCAGGTCCTCGGCCACCGCCTGTCTGAACTCGGGATTATCATAATTCACAGTCTTCTGCAGCTTGTCGAGGAAGAGCGCGTATGCCGGGGCACCCGCCTCGTCGGCGAAGTTCTGCCAGGCGGCGATCGCCTCCGGCTCGCCCTTCAACCAGTCCGCTACCGCCTCGGCTAGTGGCCGTTCCTGATCCACCGCCGTTCCCCCGCCCATCGAGAAGAAGACCCGCGGGCCAGCATAGTTCGGGGCATTCAGAGCTCCCGCCAAATTCGTCCGCACCTGCTCGGGCAGCGGATTGTCATCCACATAAACCATGCACCCAGAACCTAGCTGGGTTAGCAGGGTCTCCGGCAAGCCGATCAACCGGTTGTCGCGTGCCTCGAGCACCTGGAGCTCGGCCGGGAGGGTCTCGGCCAGGCTCGTCAGCCTGTTGCCGCTGACGTGGAGTCTCTGGAGCTCGGGCGGGAGTGTCTCGGGCAGACTATTCAGGTGGTTATCGCGGGCGAAGAGCAACTGGAGCTCGGCGGGGAGAGCATCGGGCAGGCTGGTCAGCCTGTTGCCATCGGCTTCGAGCTCTTGGAGGTCGGGCGGGAGGGTATCAGGCAGGCTGGTCAGCCGGTTGCCGCCGACGGCAAGCAACTGAAGTCCGCTCGGGAGGGCGTCGGGCAGGCTGGTCAGCAGGTTGCCGCGGACATCGAGGTCCTGGAGCCCGACCGGCAGGGTGTCGGGCAGGCTGGTCAGCCGGTTGCTGCTGACGGCGAGTGTCGAAAGCCCCTCCGGGAGGGTGTCGGGCAGCCCGGTCAGTTGGTTGCTGCCGATGACGAGTGACTGGAGTCCCGTCGGGAGGGCGTCGGGCAGGCGAGTCAATCGGTTGTTGCTGGCGCCGAGCGTCCGAAGTCCAGACGGGAGAGTGTCAGGCAAGTGCACAAGCTCGTTGTCGCTCACGTTGAGCGATTGGAGCCCGGGCGGAAGGGTGTCGGGCAATGTCGTCAGGCCTAAGTATTGCAGCTCCAGCCCTGCATAGACGTCGCCAGTTTCACCCCAGGCTATTATTCGTCTTACCGCCTCTTGCCGATCCTCGCCTTCCGCCTGCCGCTCATCGCAGGCCCATTTGTCCAAGATCTGGTCGAGCCGCGATTCCCTGAGGACGGAGCCTTCGAAGTCCGCCGCACCGCCTGCAGGGCCAGAGGCCCGTGTGTCATGCAATGCTTCGGTCCACTGCGCTGCGGCCGGGGTGAGCCGGCCGCCTCCCGTTGAGGTATTGCCATCACCTCGCAGGGGCCGTCGGCCGAGAATTGCTGCCCCGAGATTTTGCTGCCAAGGATTTGCTGGGGTCGTTGCCCACTCCGGCGCCACGTCACTGGCCTCCGCCCACGAATGCTCCTCCTGACCGACACTATGCGTCGGCCAATCGGCAGCCGCATCCATGCCGTGCCAATAATCCGGCAGACTGAAACTGCCGGCTGGCAACTGGCCACCGCGATCCGCGGCCGTAAAAAGCACATGTTGATTGATCCCTTGTCCAGAGAAGGCTGGCGGATCCGATGGCAACCGCGAGGTGCCCTGTCCGACGCGACCCTCATGCGGCATTCCCAAAGGATCCGCATCTCTGTTCGACACAACGTCCGCGTCGCCGAGCCTATTTGAACTGGAGGGCGGGCGCTCGTGCGGATGCAACTCGTTCAGGTGCTGCGGAAACCCCGCTTCGTCCGCCTGCTGCTCTTCCAGCCCATGATAGTACGCCCGATCGACATCTGGGGCCTCGAATGGGTTGAGCTTGTTGAACGGATCCATCCCATCTCCTTTGACAGATACGATTAGCTAATGCCGGAGCTGGATAAACACGTTCTCGCTACGAGGCTTAGCTTTCGAGAAGCTGACGAGGAATCAGAATGAGCGTAACTGTCCTGCGGGACGCTTAGCGCTTGATTGCCCGCGCTGGAGTTCAACATGCCGATGCCGGACCATGTCGGAACTTCGAGAAGCAGATTTCTGAGGCTCTCTCAAGAACGTCCGCGCTTGCCTTTTGAAGCCCGTCGGCGCGGCTACAAGGCATTGATCACGCGCTGAGCGTTTTCTTCCTGTCGCAAATACGGGTAGGCGATAACTTCAACAGCTTGGCACGGCTTTTCTTGTTAATCGACCATCCAGAAAAATTGCATTCGGTAGCACTGGACGGCTTTAGCGAAAGCGGCATTCCAAATCGTTTCCGAAACTACGAATATTTTCCTGCTCAATCTAAGCGCGCACTGTAACGAAGTCACCAGTTATAATGCTCATTGCGGTCTCCCGGTGGCCGCCAACTCGGGGCACGCGGATAACAGGCCTTCCGGGAGATTTTTGTTGGGCCGGGACAGGCTTGGTCCTGCGAAGGAACGACTGTAAGGCACCGGAATCGGTACAGTCCCATGTATGAAAAACACCACTTTCTATGGATTTTATAACATAGCTTTGTGTTGAAAAATACCTACGTTCTGGGTATATTTATACATGATGCTTCGAAGCCGCCGAACTCTCGCTTCCTATCTAACGGATCTGCTCGCCGGTGGACGGATCTCGTTTACGCGGGACGAAGCGATCGCCGAACTGGAGGTAACTTCGCGGGGCTTCCTGGCCGCCGCCAAACGCCTGCAGAAGAAAGGGCAGCTTCTTAATCCGCGGCACGGCTTTTACGTCGTCGTCCCTCCACAGTACCTGGTGCGCGGTGCTCCACCGCCGCAGTGGTATATCGACGATCTCATGGAACACGAGGGGCACCCATATTATGTCGGATTGCTCAAGGCGGCTGAGATACACGGCGCGTCCCACCAGGCGGTCATGCAATTCCAAATCGTAACCGACAAACGGATGCCCAAAATCCGCGCCGGCCGCTCGATCCTTTCCTTCTTCTATCGAAAGGAAATAGGCGCTCTTTCGGGAGCGATCGTTGACCACAAGACCGATACTGGCCGCTTCAAGCTATCGTCGCCCGAACTCACTGGGCTCGACCTTTTGCGCTATATGCATGTGACCGGAACGATAGACAGCATTGCCACTGTCCTTTCTGATCTCGGGGCTAAAATGAAGGCGCACGAACTCCAGAAATTGGCACCCGCCTTTGAGCGGTCCGTTATCCAGCGCCTCGGATACCTGCTCGACTACGTCAAACACAGCCAGGCAGCCGAGTCACTTCACGCCTACCTGCAAAACGAAAAACTGCTGCCCTGGGTCGAACTCGATCCTTCCAAGCGTAGTAGCAAGACCCGCAAGCCGCCGGAACGTGACACACGCTGGAACGTGCTGGTCCATCGCCGTCCGGAGCTCGATCAATGATTCCAGCCATGAACATCGCTGCATGGAGTCAAAAAGCTCCATGGCCCGAAGATCGACAGGTCGAGCAAGACCTCATCATATCCAGGGCACTCGTTGAAATCTTCAAGGATGATTATCTGAAGAAAGAGCTGCGGTTCCGCGGAGGCACCGCTCTAAACAAGCTGCACTTCCCAAGCGCCTATCGGTACTCGGAAGACATAGATCTCACGCGCACGACGGAAGGCCCCGTGGGCCCAATTCTGGACCATCTCCGGACTGTCCTGGAGCCATGGATGGGGCGGGCGCATTACGACCTCGGAGAGATAGGGCCTCGGCTTACTTTCACTATCAAGCCCGAAGATGAAAACGCCTCTCAGCCGATCCGCGTCAAAGTCGAGATCGCCACGCGAGAGCGCATTGCTTATGACGGGGCAAAGTCGTTTCCGTTCCAGGTCAAGAATCCCTGGTTCAATGACAAGGCGGACATTGCATCATTCAGCCGGGAGGAAATCCTGGCAACGAAGCTCCGCGCGCTTCTCCAACGTGACAAGGGCCGGGACCTCGTCGACCTTGCCAAAGCTGTTGCGTTGCTCGACGGACTAGACGCCGCACGCATCGTGGAGCTGTTGGGCAAATATCTAGGTGCTTCCGGCCAAGCCATTTCCCGCGCCGAGGCCGAGGAGCGCATGTGGGCGAAGCTGGAAGATCCATCGTTTTTGGCCGACGTGCGCCCGCTACTTGCCGCGGACGACGCCGAGGATTTTGATGCCGAAGCCGAGCGCGCCGCGTTCGTTACGGTCTTTACGAAGCTTGTAAAACGTATCCCCGGCCACGCCTGGGCTGAGACGTCCGCCATGGCGAAGCAGTTCGAAATGCCTGAGCTGGCCAGCACCTGACCCTATGACTCGTCCCAGTGCACCGACCGCCTTTGCTGCTCCGGCCACGTACGAACTTCATTCGTTAGGCTCGAAGGCGTTTCAGCAGTTGTGCGTTAAGCCGCTCTGGATGTGGGAAGCGACGTGATGGTTCGTGGGACGCTGCGAAACTAGCTCGGCGGCATCGTGAGCCAGGGCGCGAAACAACTTACCGATCCCGTAGCCGCGGCCCGTGCGGCGGTCGAGCCGCGACGCGCCGTGGGATGCAGCGACCCGCAATGCTGCGCCGGAGTCTTCAAGGCCGGCAAACTCCGAATTTTCCCGCAGGCTTGCAAGCACCGCTCGCCCGGCGTCGGCAACGACGAATTCGAAGGCGCCATTGCTGGCAGCGTATACGTCAGTTCGTAGACGAAGCAGTCATACAGCTTGCGCTTCTGCTTCTTCCCCTCCGCCATCAGCAATGACGCGGATTTCGTGGCTCGCGCGGAGCTCGTCCATATCGGTTATCTCGGGGATTTGTCCGGCCTTGAGTTCCTCGACATAATCCTCGATCGCGATTTGCGCGTAGGCTTGCTTACGACCCGATTTCAGCCCGATCCCGAAATACCCCACTTCGACGCTCTCTTCCGGGCTAAGAATATCCGGCAACGTGATGTGAAGGTCCGATGCATTCCCCTTCACCAGTGGCGTAACGGCAAAGGCTGGCAGCGATGACGCCCCGCATCGCCGCCCAATGATTGTAATGGTAAGCGCCATCTCTGAAATCACGACGGGTGGATGGGCGCCCTACATACCAGCAGGTCAGCGCGATCTGGGTCTGCTCTTTCTGGCTGACCAACGCGCCGTTCGTAATTGGCGGCCAACTGCAACAAGCGCTTTTTGATGAACGGGTCAGCTTGCTCAGCAAGTTCCCGGACGGTTCGCGCCCTCTCTCTACAAAACTCGTCGTCCATAGTACCCCACCGAAACTGCCTTCCGGATAATGCCCGTGAAGAAGTGGGGCTGCATATGACCCAGGTTACACTGCAAGATATTTTTCCGCAGTTTTGATCGATGCCGCGTGAGATCGATAGCACTTCTGCCAAGGTCAGCTGCTGTGCGCGCCTCGCACCTGGTCGGGCTCCCGCTTCATGCTGTACGTCGATTGAATCCACCTTTCCTGCGGCGTCGCCGCGGCCTCTGACGAAGACTGCGGGGAGTAAGTGATTTTGCCGCATCTGTGACCGCTTGCGCAGCGACTTCGCTGCGCGAGGAGTCGATCGTTGATCGAGGTGACTCTCTTTGATCGGCGACGGCCCTTTCGAGCGCAGAGAGGAATTGCCGGCCGTCTTCGGTAATTTCCCAGCCGAACGCATCGCGAAAGACATACTTCGCCGAAAAGATATTCAGGTCCGGCGCGTGTTCGGCCAACCGCTTCATGCGATCGGTCCAGTCGCGGCCGCTGTTCATCAGGATCTCCACGGCGCGTCGGACTTCGGCAACGGAAGCCCGCCCGCCAGGCTGGCCGGCCAACACTTTCAGGACGGTCAGCTGGAAGGACACTTGCCGTGTCTCCGATGGCTGTGTGTGTGTGCAGTTTCCCTGCAATGGATCAATGTCAGGGGCGGATCGTCAACAGCACGACGCCGTTAACCTCAACTATATTGGCTAATCCCGCGGGGCCAGCTCCTGGGATTTGACCTCGCCCTCGCTCAAGCTAATGCACGACTCTTCATCGAGGGCCGGTACGTCAGCGTAGCAGGACAGACCCGCAGCCGGAGCGCCGCGCGCCCATTGTCCATAACGGACGAACTCCACTATGGGAGCTCCTCCACACGCTACAGCATCGCTCTTAGATCGTGAGCGCCGGTCGGCGCATCGTGACTTCAGGCGATACATGCACCTCTCGACCTGTCGGGCACGAGCGTACGGTTCGGACCGTTCATTGCTACCGACGATTTCCCGCCACGCCCAACCTGCACGAGGAAAGAAAAAAGCTGGAACTGCCCCGGCATTGGAGATCGACGGCTTGAATCAAGCCTTTAAGCAGTATTGCGGCATAGCCTTGGTTGGAAACGACGGTCGTACGGCAAGCGTCCGGTGCACCGGCGCCAGACGCTGGTACGAGAATCCGCCTAGCAGGCAGACGCTTTCCGGAGGCGAACTGGATCAGCCAACCCTTAGATCCTCGGCCGACATTTTGCCCGAACGGCCTGCCTTGAGCTGGTAACTTACCCGTGCCCCCTCTTCGAGGGTGGTGTAACCGGCCTTTTCGACGGCGCTGATGTGCACGAAGACATCGGCACTTCCGTCCTCCGGCCGAATAAAGCCATAACCTTTGGTCGAATTGAACCACTTCACAATACCCATTGCCACGGCGGCATCTCCATAAGTGAACCGTTGTGATCTAGCGAAGAGTCTCGCAGCCATCAAGGTGGACAAAGAGACGCCGGTTCGCTGCACCCGTCACGTCCGCGACCTCTTTGTCGTATAACCTACGCGGCCCGAACGCTCTGCGCAGCCGGCAGCAAGACCTGATGCTGAAGCCAGTTCGCCTCAGGGCCTCGGAATCCGAATGACGTCTGAACCTTCGACTCATTCATCGCGCGTGACCGCGTTACAGGAGAGTTGCAGAGCGGAGATCATGGCACGCTCATCCGCAGCCGAGCTGGAGCGAATGGTGCGGTCGCCCTTGCAGAACCAGGCGGCCGTAAACTCCTTCGCACAGCCCGGAGCAGGATCACCGATCCGCGCCGTGCCTGCACTGAAAGTGCATGCGTCCTTGCCGTTACAGGCTGCTGCAACCGCACCCGTGGCGTTGCCACGCGCCGAGATCCAGCGGCAATTGCCGCCATACGTGGCAGAAACGACCGAAATACCTGATTGGGTGACGGCATCCCCGGCCGCATCACGCAGCGCATACGTTGCGGCCGCGCCGACGAGAGCGGCAAGGCCAATGCTTCCCAATCGTACCAGGCGCCTGCGCTGTTCTAGCGAGGCCGCCTGATAGCAGCTGCGAATTCGCCTTCGGGCCGGTACCTCCAAGCCAAAATGCAGCAGGATCGCGACGCAGGTGGCCAGAGTGAAAGCAAGCGCGAGCGCGCCGAGATGGCCCAGCAGTTGGCTTGCGGTTTCCCAACGTACCACCGGAAAACGCTGGTAGATAATGATGTGTACAAGATAAAGCGCAAAGCTGGCCTCTCCGAGGAAGACGAGCCACCTTGCCGACAACAGCCGTCCTGCACTGCTGACGGGCTGAGCCGCCGCGACAAGGATGAGCGCAATCGGTGCCGCCAGAGCGATATTGTTGCGCCCAATATCGAACAGGCTCATGGCCGCCCCAAATGGCGGCTTGTGGGCGGTAAACCAGAACACCCAGCCTATCGCGCCGACACCAACGATTGCGGCGATATCGAGCAAAGCTCGAGATGGTCTGAAATCCTGGGCCAGCCACGCTTCATGGAGCTTCGCCAAGCAACAGCCGAGGACGAATTCCCATACCCTGCAAAAGGGCGAAAAGTAGACGATCCAGAGGATGAGCGTGTTCTTCCAGTTCGGCAGAGCCGCACCCGTCCCATAGGCATGAAGCGCAAACAGATTGATGCGGCCCTGAAGCATGTACACCGCAAGGTCGATGCCAAGCTCGATTGTGCCTGCGCCAATCGCACATAAGATCGCCGCCGGAGCAGTTCTGATCCGCGCAAGTACCGGGCAAACGAGCGGAAAAAAGAGATAGAAGAACCATTCGGTGCTGACTGACCAGGAGACGATGCCGATCTCTTCGTACTGCCAGACGGGGGCAGCACCGGCTACATTTGCGAAGAACCAGGTTTGAATCATCCCGAGTTGAAACGGGACAATGTGCCACGAAAATCCCTCGGTTGCCGCCTTAGTTCCGAGAAGCCATGGCCAGACCATCGGTCCGGTCAAGAGCTCAACGAGAAAGAGAACAACAAACAGAGGATAGATTCGGGCTATGCGCGCCACGAGAAATTCAGGGATCGCTTTGCGCGGGCTGCCGGCAATCGAGCTGCCATAGTTATATTGAATGACAAAGCCACTCAACGTGAAGAAGACGGACATTCCGAACAGGCCCAGCGTCCCGATGCTGATATCGAGTGCAAGACTGGTACCCTCCAGGAACAGGCTTCCACCGTGAGACAATGCCACTGCTGCTGCCGCGACAAACCGGATTCCGGTCAGCGCGGGTATCTGCTTAACCATCGGTGTCGCTCGTCATTTGCGCGTTGGGTACAAATCCTGGCGATCGATGGCGCAAGGGCAGTCTGCTGGAGAAGGAACGCGATAGCGGCCATGAGGACCGATCGCATTGCGCGAGCGTGCCATGCGACCAGCCAGGTTCCTTCGGTAGCTCAAATCAAAATCAGAGCAACCGCAGTACCTTATTGGCAAGCCCGCTAACGCTGAAACTCTGCCTTCTGGTAGGGGGCCCGGATTCGAATATTCCGCGCTCGACCGGCTCCGGCGCAAGGCACGTCCCTTGACCGGTCGCCGCCATACTTGCTGAACCCGTGCTTGCTCCCGGAGCGCTTTCCTAAAATGACGAGCCGTTGCCAGCCAATTTGCTCGCTGCGTTGGGCGCCGAAAGTGCCCGATGCAAGTCCAGGTCAGCGCAGAGCAAGGAACCGCATTGGCGACGCGCGACAAAGCCCAGCTCCAGTTACAGCGGGTCCAAGCGCCAGATCGGGTCGTTTGGTAGCGCCAGTCTGAGCCGCGCTTTCAATTTCTTTGACAGCGACGGTCAAGGAATCTCGCTGCGGATTGGTGCAGCAACTCATTATTCTTTTCCTGCACGACTGACCGCGCTTTCGCTTGGCCTGGCGTGCCAGAGAAGGAAAGGAAACGTGATGACAAAGAAGATCGCTGAGATCAAGACCACCATCCGCACCACCACTCCGTACACGGGTACGCTCTAGGGTTGGTTCGACGGGTGCCTTGAATGCATCCACCTGATGAGAGCATAGCGGCATCGGAGGGTGGTCCTTGCGACCACCCTCCTTTGTGAGACGTCTCGGGAGAGTAGAATGGTTGATTTGATCCAGCAGCGCATCGCTCCGGCCATATTGTCGTCCGTCGAGATCAATCCGATCACGATCTTGAAGACGGAGCCCGGCATGGCACCGGTGCCGACGATCAAATCGGCACTCGCGAGCTCCAGTTCCGACCTTTCCGTCGTTGACGGCGACTGGCGGACCGGCGGCTATCTTGCCGGCCTGCAAGAGCTGATCGACGCCGAACTGAAGTGGGCCGATGAGAATAGGCCAAAACTGGTTGAGGCGGCACAACAATCCTTGAAGCGGCTGTTTCCTCTCTTAATCAGCGATGCCTTTACCGTGCCGAAGGATCTCACCAATACCTCAAGTAAAGAGGAGCGTACACGCTTCTATCATCATGAATATCAAAACAAGCTCCTGGTTGGATTAGCGGAATTCCTGATCAGGTGTGCCCAAGAGCGCAACGAGCGTCACATCATCGTTATCGATCGCGCGGCTACCCTGTCCGCCCCGGCCAAGAACCTGATCAAGCTGCTCGTCAGGCTGGACCACGATGCGCGCCTGTTTCGCTTTGTTCTGATCGATTACGAACAACGCCTCTATTTCCAGGACGCCAGCGAAGTTCATTTCGGCAGATATAGCTTGCAGGAACTGGGGCCGATCCTGGATCGGGAAGTCGCTGCGGAGAAACAGCGGCAGATTCATGAGGCAAGTGGCGGAAATCCACTGATTGCGGAGGCTTTAAGCACATGCGTAGCGGCCGGATTGCCGGTCATCGGCTACCTCGACCCCGTCGCGATAGTGGACCTTTATCTCGCCAGCCTCAACTCCGGGGAACGGCACAGCCTTCTCAAATCGTACATTGAATCCGACTGCACGACGCCTGATCTCATCGCGCAACGAAACTATGCAATTTTCGAGCAGACGACCGCAGATCATCTGCATGAGCAGTTGCACCGCGCTTGCCTGGACCGCTATCTGGCGGGCGAGGCGCCGCTCGTCATGCTTCATGCACTATCGATACGGGACAAATACAAGCGTCTGGAACTGCTTGCAGAACCGAGTCAGATCCTCCAAAGCATCGGTTTGTACGATCTCTGGTTTGGCTATTTCGGTGAAATTTTCGCCGATCCTTCGCTTCGCACCTACGGCCCGGGAGATGCTCCGGTAAACGCTGCCTTCATCAACGCGGCTTTTGTGCTGTATTCGCTCGGCTGCGGCCGGGTGTCGGTTCCCTATCTGGATGAATTCTACAAGGCATTCCCGAAGAGCCGATACACGCCAACGGTTCTCTATGCCCAATCAATGACGTATGGACGCTATCAGCAACCGGTCAATCTGACGGTCGCCGAAGAGTACGCGTTGCGAAACCTGGAGACCATCGAACGAGATTTCAAGGATCACGACAAGTACGACTATATCAAGGTGTTTGCAGAGAACGCATATGCCTACATCAAGGCCAAACAGGAGAAGTATGACGAAGCCCTCACCCTTTGCGCGGAAGGCCATGGCAAGATGCTTCAGGCCTATGGCGGGGAGCGTTTCAAGCTTCACCAGTCGATTCTGATCTACAACACCAGTCAGGTCTATGAACTCATCGACGATCTTCCTCGAGCAGAAAAGCAGCTGCGTGAGGCGATTGCCCACGATCCCTATTACGGCGAGTACCACAATGACCTGGGGAACCTGCTTTCGAAAGTAGCCGGAAGGGAAGCTGAGGCTCTACAGGCATATGCGCGCGCCATTGAGCTGTGTCCCCCCTATTACGAAGCCCATCTGAACAGGGCCGCACTTCGCAACAGAATGGGATATGCCGCAGGCGCCCTGGCCGATCTCGACAGAACGCTTGTCATCAAGCCAAACGAATGGCGAGCTCACTTCCAGAAGGGCAATATTTTGATGCGGCAAGATAGGCCGGAAGCTGCTCTGAAGTCTTATCTAGCGGCAGCCGATATCGATCCCAAGAATCCCGATTTACAGAGCAACCTCGGCCTTGCCTATTCCGAGCTTGGCAAGGCGAGCGAGAGCATCGCGCACTATCTTCGAGCCCTTGAACTCAATCCTCGGCACGCGCTCACGCACAACAATCTCGCCATCGAGTACTTCAACGAGGGTCGGCCAGATATGTCACTGAACCACGCCACGGTCGCAGTCGAGATTGGGGGAGATCCAGACTACCTCCTCACTCGTGAGCACATCCAGGCAAGTCTGCAAGCTGACCTGGCTTCGCGGCGCAACCGAGCTTCTGCGCCTTCCGCCGAACAGTCATGAGCTTGCGGCTCATAGCATTGATTGCCGTCGAAGCCGACGACGTGCGGCAGGATCTCCAGGTTAATGGTAGCAGGCACCTGAAAGCTTAGGGCAGAGTCTGGCGGATCCTGTTGCGCGACAAGTGATGCAAATTCATAGGATCTGACCAAGCAGGGGGAACCGCGTTGGCCAGCATTTGGTCCCGAAACACCGCCTGCCACAGACAGGGAGGCAGATATGGTGCCTTTTGACCAGTCGCGCGGTTGGCGAGAGCGTTGGTTATGCCCCTTCTTTGTCATCCCATCGATGTCACGGCACGAGACCAGCGTCATCTTCGCTTCTGCATCAAGCGATATCCACACGATGGCGTGTTCGATGAGCTAGGTTATAGATGACTGGTGCAAGCACACGGCAGTTCGTTTATCTGTCGCATTTGATCATTCAGATCGGCGGCTGGGCGTTTCGAATTGGCATCCTGATCGGCCTTCTTCAATCCGGCATGAGCGCCGCGGGTCTTGGCGTTGCCGTCAGTTTTGCGCCTATCATGCTTGGGAGCCTCTTCTTGTCGCCATTGGTCGACAGACGTAATCCGATCTCCGTCATGATGATCGTCAATGCTATTCGCATCTTCGCGCTGCTCGCCATCTTCGGCACCGACGGCGCCGATTCCTTTCTGAGCTATGCCTCAATCGGCGTCCTGAGCCTGGTGCAGCCCGTCTACTTGTCTGCAGAAGTTTCTTTCTTCCGTCGTATCACATCGGAAGACGACATGATCTCGGTGTTGCGCAACATTGCCAACATTGACTGGCTCACCTATCTGCTCGGAATGTTTGCGGGTGCCATGCTCTCCGACCGATTGCATTTGCCTGGCGTTTTGGCGTTCAACTTATCGGCGATCATCCTGTCCTTGATCGTGCTCCTTGGTATTAAGCAGCAGTTCAAAAGGACACCAACAGTCCTTGAGGCACAGCCCTCCGGAACCGTCCTAGACCTAGCACCTCTTTATCCCGCATTCTTGGCTGTATTTTTGCTCAACCTCGGCGCCGGCATCATCAATGTCTATCCTGCTATACGTGCAACGGCTGACGGGGTTCTCGATAAAAGCGTTCTATTGACGATCGTCATGACCAATGGAGTTTTGGCCTTGCTGGGAGCGCTCGCCGTCAAGCCGATTTACAACCTGCTCGGCGCCTTGCCAACCATCGCCGGGGCCGCAGTGCTGCTTGCGGCATGCCTTGCCATCATGTCGCTCGATGCTGGCCTGCCCGTAGTCATCGCATCAAGCAGCGCAATGCTCGGCTTTGGCCAAATATTTGCCGCTGCCGCTCACAGCCACATGGTCTCTTCAGTGGCTCCGGATCGAGCCGGCCGCCTTTCCGGGTTATTTCAATGTTGTACCTATGGCGGCGTCGCGGGAAATGGCATTGCTCTGTCGCTTTTGAGTGATCGGCTCCCCTTCGGCATGATCGTGTTGCTATGCGCGGCGAGTGCATTTGTTGCTTTCGCCGTCGCGAGCCTTGCCATAATCAGATCAAGACATTCTCACGCTTGAGGTCCTGTCGCTCGCTAGATCAGGGATGCATACGATGCCATGGGATCAGCTATTTCTTTTAGAGCGCCCCTTTTCAGATCCGGCCTTGCCGGGACGAGAATTCTATTGCTGGCAATGCTTGCTGTTGGACGGGATATTGTCCGCATTTCCAAGCCGCGCTGCGAGGCTCGACGTTCGTCGGATTGCCTGGGCCAAGCCACGAACCGCACTCATTGAGAGGCTTGGCCGGGATCATCAGTCCGCGCCCGTTCTCATCTTCGAGAAGAGTGGTCCTGCGCCTGAGAATGCGAAGTACGCGAACGGGCTCGCCTATGTCGACGATCCATTTGCAATCCTTCATCTGTTAGCTCTGCGCCACGGATTTCCGGCCCCTCATCCGGGATGAGGTGCTGCCTTGCCCATCAGGTCGTCAACGCTTTGACGCCAGCATTGGCCTAACGGGAAGCTCTAATTGAGAGCGGCCCGCTCGATCTCTCGAGTTGCGGCCTGGAAGGACGATAGCGGATCCTGAGTGAGTATTTCTGACAGGACCCATCGTTCAAACTCTTTAACGGCAGCCATATTTCGCGCGTGCCCATTGACAAACATGTATATTGAGCGATTGACCGGCACAAAGCCAAACGGAGCCACAAGTTCTCCCTTTTCAAGGTTGCTTCGGACCAGAATTTGCGAGGATATTGCGGCGCCAAGCCCGCTTTTGGCAGCCTCGACAGCCAAGGAAAATGTATCGAACACGACGTGGCGCGATCCCTGCAAGCATATTGCAGCTGCGTTGGCCCATTCGCTCCAGCCGTCCAATCTGGCGGCCTCGTGAAGGAGAGGAATAGATAGAATGTCTGCCGGGCCTTTGATCGTCTCGAGTGTAGCAGGCGCACAAACAGGACCAATCATCTCGTTCGATACGTGCACTTCACGGACGGGAAGCGGTCGCTTCAACAGGCCGGAAACGAACAATACGTCCAAGGCCCCAACAGCCAGCGCGTCTAGATCGGCACCGGTCTCAAAGACAAAATCAATATCCCTGTACAGTTGGCGGAACCGACCGATATGGGGCAACAAACCGTGCGACAAAAATGTGGTTGAGCACCCCACCACCACTGAACGTCCTCCATCGCTCCTTCGTAGTTCGTAGCATCCTTTCTCCAGCATTGTGAACGCGCTCGCACAGCTGCGCTTGAGCTGTTCGCCGTCGGATGTCAGCCGCACACCTGAGCTATGGCGAACGAATAGCCTCCTGCCGAACCAATCCTCCAGAAGCCGCATCTGGTAGCTTACCGCGCCGGTCGTCATGTTTAACTGCTCGGCCGCCCTTGAGAAGCTTGGAAACTCGCTGACTGTCTCAAATAGATGAAGGCTTTTCAGAATAGGTAGCTTGCGCATCTGACTTACTTCATGCCGTCGCAAACTGCGATGAGTCATTGTTATTGGGCTAAGATGCGCCCGATTTATTCCCAGCACCAACGATCGCTATTGCTGACTGGCCGGACGCGTTCGGCTACTGAGACCTCTTCGGCCTGGCCTATCAACGCGAGTTCACCGACAAAACTCGCGGCAGCCCCAGCTTCGATCGATTCACGATCGAGGCACACGGACGCTTCGGATCTGATGGCCCCTGATGCACGATAGGATGAGAAATCCCGCTCGGTGCAGCGTTCATTGCTGTGCAATCTCCAGAAGGGTGCAACGTAATTTGAGATCTGGAATAGCAAGTCATGGGTCAACTAGGTTCCGCAACACTTTGCCCGTCGATGGAAATACCGCCGGGCCAGCCGCGCAGCTGCAAGACCAACTGCTGGTTGACGGGCTTGCGCTCGAGCGCCTCCCGCGTTCGTGGAATTCCGTCAATCACTGTTAAATCCCGTACAGCATCCTGCCCGTCGATCGCATGGTTCGCTGTTATCGCCTCGCGTCCGCCTCGATCAATTTAGCCAGGGAACGTGGTGACGCAAAGATATGCACCTGGATTTATCTGCATCGATTCGTCACTTGCGCCGAATCTACTCAGAACAGAGCCGCTTCGATGCATAGGTATATTCAAGCGCTAGTCGACGCGCATGTTCGACCAGATTGGCCGCGGCGCTGTGTCCTCCGTCGATGTTCTCGTAGTAGAAGTAGGGCTGGCCGAGCGCAGCTAGTCTCGCAGCAGCCTTGCGGCCGTGCGCCGGATGGACGCGGTCGTCCTTGGTGGAGGTGAGAATGAAAGGAGCGGGATAGGTCTTGCCCGGTACCAGCTTCTGATAGGGCGAGTAGGCTTCGATCCACGCACGCTGCTCAGCGATGGCAGGATCACCGTACTCGGCAATCCAGGAGGCGCCTGCGCCGAGGCTGGTGTATCGAAGCATGTCAAACAGCGGCACCTGGATGATCGCCGCGTTGAAGAGTTCGGGACGTTGGGTGATTGCGGCGCCAACGAGTAGGCCGCCCTGGCTGCCACCTATTACGCCCAGCCGTCGCGGGCTCGTGATCTTGCGGCGAATCAGGTCCTCGGCAACGGCAATGAAATCATCCCATGTCGTCTGCTTCGTTGCTCCCTGGGCTGCTTGATGCCATTGTGGACCAAACTCGCCGCCACCGCGCAGATTCGCAACGACATAGGCATTGCCCTGCTCGAGCCAGAGCCGCCCCACGGCTCCGAGATAGGATGGCAGAAGCGAAGCCTGGAATCCGCCATAGCCATAAAGAAGTGTCGGGATCGCGCCGTCAAACCTCGCGTTCTTCGGCCGCACCAGAAAATAGGGAATTGACGTGCCATCACGCGAAGTCGCCTCGAACTGGTCTACGACATGATTGGACGCATCAAAGGCAGTAGGTGTCGTCTTCAATTCCTCAAGTTTTTGAGTTTCGGCATCAAAATACCAGATTGACGTTGGTCTGAGATAGTTCGAGACGGTAAACATCGCCTGGTCCGCTTGGTCGGACGTGGCTGACAGGCTGACATTTGTATGTTGCGGCAGCTGGATCGGCGTCGCCGACCATGCTCCCTGATCGTACTTGTAAACAAACGCTTTGCTCTGAACGTTTTCAAGGATCGTCAGGATCAACAAATTCTTTGTGCTACTGAGCCCGCTCAGCGCCTGGCGGGGCCCGGGCTGGAAGACAAGCGAAGCTTTGGCGCGCAGCGGATCCTGCTTCCATTCGGCCAGGTCATACGAAATCAGCGAGCCGGTCCCAAATCTGACGTGACCGGGCTCCCATTCTTCGTCAAGTTCCACAAGCAGGCGGCCGCTCGCGAGCCCGACTATTGCGGCCTTCTTCGGCAGATTGAGCTTGATGGGCCCATCGGGGCGGAAGACCACATAATCACGCTCGACAGAGCTGATGACACGGATAGCGCCGGTCGCATGGACTTGACCTTCGCTGTCTCGAAGTACCAGGGGCACGGTCTGAACGTCGGTAGGCTCGCCGCGAAAGATCTCGCGAGCCCTACTGAGCGGCTGAGCGCGTTTGAGCTGCTTCACCACGAAGGGGTAGCCGGCCTGCGTCAAAGACCCCTCGCCCCAGTCCCGTGCAAGAAGGAGTGTGTCACCATCGACCCAGCTGACGGTTTGCTTGCCTTCTGGAAGATGAAAGCCGTCCGCAACAAAGGATTTGGCCTCGTGGTCGAACTCACGGATGGACGCAGCATCCTTGCCGCCGTCGGAAAGATGAATCAGGCAGAGGCGTTCTTCAGGCCGAAGGTAGCTGGCACCTTGAAAGACCCAGTTCCTGTTTTCGGCGACGGCCAACGCGTCCACGTCGAGGATGGTCTCCCACTGCGGATCCTGGCTGCAATAGCTCTCCAGAGTGGTACGCCGCCATATGCCACGCACATGGTTCTCGTCTTGCCAAAAGTTTTCCAAACCCCGCCGTCCCAACGAAACGTAGGCAATC
>NZ_JADFUD010000085.1:0-30028 GCF_054820065.1 Bradyrhizobium sp. UFLA06-06 | reverse complement strand
ACGCCTTCACCTCCGAGGAATGTGCCAACTACCTCAAAAATTCAGGCTATCGAACTTAATGCCATCACGCTTTAGCCGAGACCGCCGATGTCGGCGACCAGCACCGAACCCGTCACCGATTCCGTGATGTAAAGACGGTCGCGGTTGGCGCCGCCGATCGCGACGTTGGTGCAGCTCGGCCCGGCGCAGGACTTGATCCGCGCGATGCACTCGCCGTTCGGCGCAAACACGAAGACATGACCGAGCGAGGCGTGCGCGACGAACAACCGACCGGCGGCGTCCATCGTCATGCCGTCGGGTCCGCTTGGGCCGAACAGCGAGCAGAAGCGGCCGACCTTGGAGACGCTGCCGTCCTTCATGAACGGCGCACGCCAGACCGCATTGTCGCGCGTCATGGCGACGAACAGCACCGCCTCGTGCGGATCGAGCACCAGACCGTTCGGGCTGATGCCGGTGTCGATCAGGCAGTCGAGCGCTCCATTCACCCGCAGCCGATAGACGCGGCCGGTCGGATCGTGCAGCCCGGTCTGGCCCTGATCGGTGAAATAGATGTCGCCGTTCGAGGCGATGTGCAGGTCGTTGCAGCCGCGGAACGATTCCGAATTGCGCGAGCGCAGCAGGGGCGTGACCTCGCCGGACCTGGCATCGAGCTCCATCAGGCCGTGCCGATAGTCGGCGATCAGGATGCGGCCCATCGCATCGATCTTCAGCCCGTTCGGCCAGCCGTCATATTCGGCAACCTGCGACCATGACTTGTCAGGCGCGATCCTGAAGATGCGACCGAACGGGATGTCGACGATGTAGAGATTGCCATCGGAATCGAACGACGGTCCCTCGATGAAGCAATCGGTCACCGCGCCCGGGCGGTTGGCGTCGGCCCATTCGCTCGCCATCCTGCGGCGGAATTCGGCCGGCACGGCGGAGAAGATTTTGGTCGGGATCAGGTTCGGCGGCGTTTCCAGGAACATCATTGTTGGTTCACCCGTTGGCGGAGCGGGCGAACCATAGATGCTTGCGTACGTCATTGCGAGCGCCGCGAAGCAATCCACCTATCCGCCTGAGCGATGGCCGGACGGAAGGGCTCTTGCAGCGACGGGGAAGGTTTCAGTCTGTCACCGCCTGCTATTCGGCCGGCTGCGCCGAGCCATAGGCTTCCGAGATCATGTAGCCGGACAGCGTGCCGTAGGCCGCGGTCCATGCGGCCGCGACGTCAGGCGTCCAGGCTTCGCCGAGCCCCTTCTCCAGCGTCCACAACAACGCGCCGCCGACCACCGGATAATGCTCGGGCTTGGCGCCATAGCCGACATGCCGCTTCGCCAGCGCACTCGCGGCCGGCAGGATCGTATCAAGATTGCTCAGCCCGTTCACGACGACGGCAAGCGTCGTCATCAATTTCTTGCGCTGCTCCTTCATGTCGGCCGGAAACATCGCCTGCACGGCGGGCGCGACTTCGAACAAGCGATCGTAGAAAATCACCGCGGCCTGCTCCGAGATCGGCACGACCTTGCCAAAGCTGTCCTGAACCAGCTTGATTTGGGCCGGATTCATCTCGACTCTCCCTGGTTCTGGAATGACCTGCAAAATGCGAGCATTGGTAGCCGCATCCGGCGTTTCGGTTCAAAGCGGAAAAGCGCTCGCCGTCGACGTGATCATCACGCCGCCTCGACGAAGCTGTGACGCTCATAGAGGAATTCGAGCACGCGCTGCCGGCACTTCAGGTAGCCCGCGTTGGTCGCAAGCTCGAGCCGCTTGCGCGGGCGCGCCAACGGCACCTCGAGCACCTCGCCGATCCGCGCGCTCGGACCGTTGGTCATCATGACGATGCGGTCCGACAGCAGCACCGCCTCGTCGACGTCGTGGGTGATCATCAGGATGGTGTTGCCGAGCTTCTGGTGCAGCGCCATCACCGAATCCTGCAGATGCGCCCGGGTCAGCGCGTCGAGTGCGCCGAACGGCTCGTCGAGCAGCAGCACCTTCGGCTCCATCGCGAGCGCACGCGCGATGCCGACGCGCTGCTTCATGCCGCCCGAGATCTCGCTCGGCCGCTTGTCCTTGGCATGCGCCATCTGCACGAGGCTGAGATTGTGCATCACCCAGGCGTCGCGCTCGGCCCTGCTCTTGGTCCTCGCAAACACCTTGTCGACGCCGAGCTTGACGTTCTCGTAGACGGTGAGCCACGGCAGCAGGCTGTGGTTCTGGAACACCACGGCCCGATCCGGTCCCGGCGAATTGACCTCGCGGTTCTCCAGCAGCACACCGCCATTGGTGGCGCCGGTGAGGCCGGCGACTATGTTGAGCAGGGTCGACTTGCCGCAACCGGAATGGCCGATGATCGAGACGTATTCGCCCTTCTCGATCGTCAGGTTGATGTCCTTCAACACCTCCGTGGTGGCGTTGCCGCGGGTGAAGGTCTTGTCGATGTGATCGAGCTTCAGATAGGCCTGCATGACTTTCTCCTCAGTTCGCCGCCGTGCCGCGGGTCACGATCTTGCCCAGCCCCGCGATCAGGCGGTCGAGCACGAAGCCGATGATGCCGACATAGAACAGCGCCAGGATGATTTCGCTGATATGCGAGGAATTCCACGCATCCCAGATGAAGAATCCGATGCCGACGCCGCCGATCAGCATTTCCGCGGCGACGATCGCGAGCCAGGACAGGCCGATGCCGATGCGCAGGCCGGTGAACATGTAGGGCGCAGCCGCCGGGATCATGATCTTGGTGAAGAACTCCAGCGGATTGAGCTGCACGACGGCCGCGACGTTGCGGTAGTCCTGCGGGATGTTGCGGATGCCGACCGCGGTGTTGATAATGATCGGCCACACCGAGGTGATGAAGATCACGAAGATCGCCGAGGGCTGGCCGTCGCGGAATGCGGCCAGCGACAGCGGCAGCCACGCCAGCGGCGGAATCGTGCGCAGCACCTGGAACAGCGGATCGAGCCCGCGCATCGCCCAGACCGATTGTCCGACCAGCGTGCCGAGCGCGATGCCCGCGATCGCCGCGAGCGAATAGCCGTAGGCGACGCGCTGCAGGCTGGCGGAGAGGTGCCAGAACAGGCCCTTGTCGATGCCGCCATTGTCGAAGAACGGATCGAGGATCAGCTCCTTGGTGTCCTTGAACACCTTTGACGGCGGCGGCAGGCTGGAGCCGGCGCGCCGGCAGATCAGCTCCCACACCACCAGCAGCAGCGCGACCACGATCAGCGGCGGCACCACACGCGCCGCGGTCTCCTTCGCCATCCTGGCGTAGGCCTCGGCGCGCGGCGCGCGCTTCGGCGTTATGGTCACGACCGGCGCCGCGGCAGTGGCCGGCGGGATCGCCATCGCCGACACTTCGGTCTTCATGGCAGGCATCGACATTGAACGAAAATCTCCGTGGTCAAAAAGGGAGAGCCGCACTGCTCGCGCGGCTCGCTCAAATCAGACGTCAACACGCTTGATGGACAACGACTTCAGGTACGCGGCGGGGTCGGCGGGATCGAACACCTTGCCGTCGAAGAAGGTTTCCTTGCCGCGCGAGGTCGAGGCCGGAATGTCCGACACGCCAAGCTCCTTGGCGGCCTCCTTCCAGAGATCCTCGCGGTTCACCTTGGCGATCAGCGCCTTGGTGTCGAAACCCGCCTCGTACTTGCCCCAGCGAATGTCCTCGGTCAGGAACCAGAGGTCGTGGCTCTGATACGGATAGGAGGCGTTGTCGCTCCAGAACCGCATCTGCTGCGGCGAATTCTCGACCACGCGGCCGGTGCCGTAGTCGAACTTGCCCTTCATGCGGTCGGTGATGTCCTCGACCGGGCAGTTGATCCACTGCCGCTTGGCGCAGATCGCCGCGGTCTCCTCGCGGTTCTCTGCCTTCTCGCACCACTGCTGGGCTTCCATCACCGCCATCAGCAGCGCCTTCGCGGCCTTCGGATTCTTGTCGACCCAGGCAGCGCGCAGGCCGAACGATTTCTCCGGATGCTTGTCCCAGAGCTCGCCGGTCGTGATCGCGGTATAGCCGATGTCCTGATGGATCAACTGCAGATTCCACGGCTCGCAGACGCAGAAGCAGTCCATCGTGCCGACCTTCATGTTGGCCACCATCTGCGGCGGCGGCACCACGATGGTCTCGATGTCCTTGTCGGGATCGATGCCGCCGGCGGCGAGCCAGTAGCGGATCCAGAGATCGTGCGTGCCACCGGGGAAAGTCATCGCGGCCTTCACCGCCTTGCCGGAAGCCTTCTTCTTCTCCAGCGCCGCCTTGAACGGCGCGGTGTCGATGCCGACCTTGAGATCGGCATATTCCTTGGCGACCGAGATACACTGGCCGTTCAGGTTGAGCCGCGCCATGATGTACATCGGCGTCGGCTGATTGTTCTGCGTCACCTTGCCGGCCGAGATCAGATACGGCATCGGGGTCAGGATATGCGCGCCGTCGATGCCGTTGCCCTCGGAGCCGAGCACGAGATTGTCGCGCGTGGTGCCCCACGAGGCCTGCTTCTGCACCTCGACATCGGGCATGCCGTATTTGGCGAAGATGCCCTTCTCCTTGGCGACGAACAGCGGCGAGGCATCGGTCAGCGCGATGAAGCCGAGCTTGGCGCCCTTCACTTCCGGACCCGCGCCCTGCGCGAATGCACCAGCGGGAAAGTTCAGCTTGGCCGCGGCAAGCAGCGCGGCGGCGCCGCTGGTTGCCTTCAGAAGCTGACGGCGGCTGAGGCCGCGGCCAGAAGGCTGGTTGGTTTGCTTGGTCATCGGTCGTCCTTTGCTGCGTCGTTGCGTTGCGGTGTTGCGTCAGTGCGTCGAGCGCCGTCCTTCGAATGGCGACGCGCGCAGGGCGCAAAAAGGCGTGCACCGGGAAGCCCCGGTCTGGCGGCGTCAGAAATCCGATGGGGTAGCCTCGAGGGACGGCTTCAATGGCGTCGGCTAATGATTATTCAAGCCTCGTGCCAATCTACCGCAGTGCAAAATTGGGTTTCGTTGCAAAGCCTTGCGCAACATGTCGCAGCGCGCGTGGATTTTCCGCGCGCTGCCAAAACTTGCGATTCGCCCAATCCTTGTGCGGCGCACAAGAATTGAGCAGAAGTGTTCAGAAACGGATCAGGCGTCTTCGGAGACCTTGGTGCCGAGCGGCGCGGGCGCCATTCCGCCATCGGGCTTCACGTGGAATTCGTAGGTCATCAGGCTCCACGGCCCATCGGAGCGCTGGCCATCGGGCATCACGGGATCGGTGCGGCGCTCGACCTTGGCGATCAATTCATCCTTCACGCCAAACACGACGTCGGAATCGATGTATTTGTCGCCTTCGACGAAGACATGCGTGATCAGCGGCTCGTAGCCCTTAGCGTTGACCAGGAAGTGCACATGCGCCGGTCGCATCGGGTGACGGTTGGTCTGCGTGATCATCTGCCCGACCGGGCCGTCGGTCGGGATCGGATAGCTGCACGGCACGATGGTGCGGAAGAAGAAGCGGCCGTCGGCATCGGTGATGAAGCGCGCCCGCGACGACGGACCTTCGGTGGCGTAGCTCGGCTTCTGCGAGTCGTAGAATCCGTCGTCATCCGCGTGCCAGATATCGACCGGCACATTGGCCAGCGGCTTGCCGTCGAGGTCGGTGACGCGGCTCTGCACGAACATGCGCTCGCCGGGCAGGCTTGCCGAGATGTCGGTGCCGTGCGGCGTCACCTTGTGCTCGCCGACATAGAACGGGCCGAGCACCGTGGTCTCAGTCGCGCCGTCGCGATCGCGATGGTTGACCGCATCGACCAGCATCGACACGCCGAGCACGTCGGACAGCAGGATGAACTCCTGGCGGATGTCGGTGCACTTCTGCCCGGTGCGGGTCAGGAAGCCGATCGCGTGGTCCCATTCCTCGAAGGTGAGATCGGTCCTGCGCACATAATCGTGCAGCGACTTCACCAATTCCTGCAGAAGGAACTTGGCCCGCGGATCGGGTGTCTGGTCGAAGCTGCGGATGACGGCGGCGGTGAGCTCGGTTTCGTTGAACTGGGTCATCTCGGCGTTTCCCTTGACGTGTTCCTTGGCGTCTACCTTGGCCCCTCGGGGGCGCGATTGCAGGGGCGACCGTACACCACCAGCTCAATGCCGGTAAGCCGCAGCGGATTGGTGCAGCAGACACTTTTCGGCTATCAAGGCTGCCTTGCAAGCCGGAGAAACGCCTGATGCTAGCCCCCACGCCTGCCTCGCCCGAATCCGCGGGAATGTCGACCACTGCCCTCACCCGCCTCGAAGCGCATCTGAAGAGCCGCTACATCGATGCCGGCCGTTTTCCCGGCACGCAGGTCCTGATCTATCGTCGCGGCAAGATCGTGCATTCCACGGTCCAGGGCTTTGCCGATCTCGAGCGCAAGGTGCCGGTCAAGGACGACACCATCTTCCGCATCTATTCGATGACCAAGCCGATCACGTCGGTCGCCTTCATGATGCTGGTCGAGGAAGGCAAGGTCGCGCTCGACGAGCCGGTCGCAAAGTATATTCCGGAATGGAAGAACCTCGGCGTATTCGTCGCCGGCACCGCGCCCGCCTTCCTGACCCGCCCACCGACGCGGCCGATGCAGATCGTCGACCTCTTGCGCCACACCTCGGGCCTCACTTACGGCTTCCAGCAGCGCTCCAATGTCGACGCGGCCTATCGCGAGAAGAAGATCGGCGAGGTCATCAAGGCCGGCACGCTCGACGGCATGATCGAGGACCTGGCGAAGATCCCGCTGGAGTTCTCGCCGGGCGAAGCCTGGAACTACTCGGTCTCGACCGACGTGCTCGGCTATCTCGTCGGCAAGATCTCAGGGGTGCCGTTCGAGCAATTCCTGAAGGAGCGCATCTTCAAGCCGCTCGGCATGAACGACACCGATTTCTTCGTGCCGGCCGACAAGGCGCATCGGTTTGCCGCCTGCTATTCCGCCGATCCGCAGGGCGGCTTCAACCCGCTCGCCGCCGAGCGCAAGGGCACGCTGACGCTGCAGGACGATCCGACCACCAGCTCGTTCCTGGCGCCGCCTTCGCTGATCTCGGGCGGCGGCGGACTGTGCTCGACCGCGGCCGACTACCTGACCTTCTGCCGGGCGCTGCTCAATGGCGGCGAGCTCGGCGGCGTCAGGCTGCTCGGCCCGAAGACGCTGAAGCTGATGACCTCGAACCATCTGCCTGGAGGCGTCGACCTGCCGGCGATGTCGCGCTCGATGTTCGCCGAAGCCGCCTATAACGGCATCGGCTTCGGCCTCGGCTTCGCCGTCACCATGCACCCGGCGCAGACCCTGATCGCCGGCAGCCCGGGCGAATTCAACTGGGGCGGCGCCGCGACGACGTCGTTCTTCATCGACCCGGCCGAGGAATTGATCACGATCTTCATGACCCAGGTGCTGCCGTCGAGCGCCTATCCGCTGCGGCGCGAGCTGCGCACGATGGTCTACGCCGCGATCACCGAGAGCAATCTCTGACATGACGTCATTCCGCGGCGCATACTCCTCGTTCGAGCATGATCCTTTCGGAAAACCGCTTCACACTTTTCCGGATCATGCTTTGGGCGCCGCGGAACTTTTCCGATAACCAACTGTTTCCTTTGGCGGACTTTTCCCGCTTCCCCTAAGCTCACAGCGAATGGGCACCGACTTGGGGACATCGTGCCGAAACTGACATTGCCAGTCCGTCTCGCGCTTCTGGTCGCGGGAACGATGTTGCCGCTGATCATTTTCGCGGTCGGGATCGTCTTCCACAATTATCAGCGGGATCGCCAGGCGGCCACGCAACGCGTGCTGGAGACGGCGCGCAGCATCCGCCTGCTGCTCGATGCGGAAATGCAGCGCATGACCGGCGGGCTGCAGGTGCTGGCGCTGACCAACTCGCTGCGCAACAGCGACTTCGACAACTTCCGCCGCGTCGCGGTCGGCTTCATCGACCAGTACGGCAAGGATGGCGTGGTGCTGGTGGCGGACCGCGCCGGACGCCAGGTGTTCTCCTCGCTGACGCCGGACACCGCGAGCCTGCCGCCACGCAACAATCTCGAGATCCTCGAGAAGGTGTTCACGACGCGGCAGCCGCAATACTCCAACCTGTTCTTCGGCGCGGTGAAGCAGCGGCTGATCATCACGGTCGAGGTGCCGGTGATGCGCGACGGCGAGGTACTTTACGACATCTCCTTCAGCCCGCCGATCGAGGTGTTCCAGGCCATCATCGAGAAGCAGCGCCTCAACCAGGACTGGACCATCTCGATCTTCGACAGCGACGGCGTCAACCTGGCGCGCGTGCCGAATCCGCAGGCGACCATCGGCCAGCGCGCCTCGCCATCGCTGTTTGCCGAGATGTTTCGCCAGAGCGAGGCGACGCTGCCGACCGTCTCGCTGGAAGGTGTGGCGCTGATCACGGGCTTCACCCGATCGCGCCTCACCGGCTGGACCGTCGCCGCGGGGATCGCGGAGAACTCGCTGGTGGCGCCGCTGTGGCGCTCGCTGGCGATCACCAGCGTGATCGGCGGCGTCCTGCTGCTGGTCGGGCTCGGCTTTGCGGTGCGGATGGCAACCACGATCGCGCGCGGCGAGATGCTGCACGACCTTCTGATCGAGGAGCTCAACCACCGCGTCAAGAACACGCTGGCGATCCTGCAATCGATCGCCACGCAGACCTTCCGCAGCGCAAGCCGCACCGAGCGCGACAAGTTCGAGGGGCGGCTCGGCGCGCTGGCGGAGGCGCATAATCTGCTCTCTACCGACAAATGGCAGGGCTCCGACTTCCAGGACGTGGTCAGCCGCGTGCTGCGGCCCTATCTGCTGAACAACACCGCCGAGCGGGTCAGGATGTTCGGACCCCGCGTGCCGCTGTCGCCCCGGCTTGCTTTGGTGCTGTCGATGATCCTGCATGAGATGGCGACCAACGCCGCCAAATATGGCGCGCTGTCCAACGACACCGGCACGGTGACGCTGGACTGGGAGATACTCAACGAGAGCTCCGGACCGAAGCTGCGGATGATCTGGACCGAGACCGGCGGCCCACAGGTCACCGCGCCGGTCCAGCGCGGCTTCGGCTCCCGCCTGATCGAGCGCAGCGCCCGCGACCAGCTCGGCGGCGAGGCCACCGTGGATTTCCTGCCCCACGGCGTCGTCTACACCGTGACCAGCGCCCTCGAAATCGACGGCTGACTGGGCAGGAGTGGCCGATCCTGCGACATCTTGGCACGCAAGTTGCTAAGATTGGCGGGTTCGGCGCCAGAACCAGGGGGAAGTCATGTCGACCATCGCAGCGGAAGCGACAGTTGCACGCAAGCCGCTTTACACATCACTGTTCGTGCAGGTGCTTGTCGCGCTGCTGCTCGGTATCGTCATCGGCATGGCTGCGCCCGATTTCGCGATCGGGTTGAAGATCTTCAGCGATGCCTTCCTGAAGCTGATCTCGATGATCGTGGCGCCGATCGTGTTCTGCGTCGTCGTGCACGGCATTGCGGGTGCCGGCGACCTCAAGAAGGTCGGCCGGGTCGGCGTCAAGGCGCTGGTTTATTTCGAGGCGATGACGACGGTCGCGCTCGTGGTCGGCCTGCTGCTCGCCTATCTGTTCGGCCCCGGCCACGGCATGAACATCGACACCTCGACGCTGGATGCCAAGGCGCTCGGCAACTATGCCAGCAACGCGCAGAAGCTGAAGGGCGAAGGCATCGGCAGCTTCCTGCTCAACATCATCCCGACCACCTCGTTCGACGCGCTGTCGCGCAACGACGTGCTGCAGGTGTTGTTCTTCGCCATCATCTTCGGCGTCAGCCTGGCGCTGGTCGGCGGCGAGAAGGGCGAGAAGATCTCCTCCTTCATCGACGCGGTCTCGACCGTGCTGTTCCGCGCCATGGGCCTGATCGTGCGCTTCGCTCCGATCGGCGTGCTCGGCGCCGTCGCCTATACGGTCGGCAAATACGGAGTCGGTTCGCTGAAGCAGCTGCTATCGCTGGTGGCGCTGTTCTACGTGTCGGTCGCGATCTTCGTGCTCGGCGTGCTCGGCGCCGTGATGGCGCTCGCCGGCATCAACATCCTCAAGTTCCTCGGCTACCTGCGCGAGGAGCTGATGATCGTGGTCGCCACGGCATCATCCGACGCGGTGCTGCCGCAGGTGATGCGCAAGCTGGAGCGTTTCGGCGTCAAGGATTCGGTGGTCGGCCTCGTGATCCCGACCGGCTATTCCTTCAACCTCGATGCCTTCTCGATCTACCTGACGCTTGCGGTCGTCTTCATCGCGCAGGCGACCAACACGCCGCTGTCGTTCGGCGACCTGATGCTGGTGCTCGGCGTATCGCTGATCACCTCGAAGGGTGCGCATGGCGTACCCGGCTCGGCGATCGTCATCCTGGCGGCGACGCTCAACGCCGTGCCGAGCATCCCGGCGATCGGCCTCGTGCTGGTGCTTTCGGTCGACTGGTTCATCGGCATGGCGCGCGCCGTCGGCAATTTGATCGGCAACTGCGTCGCCACCGTCGTGGTCGCGGCATGGGAAGGTGACCTCGACCGCGACAAGGCCCGTCGCGTGCTCGAAGGCGCCGAGGCGGTTGACGTGACTGCGGGCTGAGCCACGCGTCCGAAAGCGAGCAGCGTCCCGCGCGTGGCGCGGGGCGCTGGCTTACTTGACCAGCCTCAAATACGGCGGCAGTTGCCGGGCCGTCGATTGTTCCTGCACGGGCTCGTCCGACGCGATCATGTCACAGAGCGCCTTCAGCTCGGAATCCGTCACCTTATGGAGCTCCATCCGAAGCTCGAGGATGGCAAGGGACAACAGCCGCGCCGTCTCCGTGTTCGCCCGGTCGGTCAGGAACGCCTGACATTCCTCCAGCGTTGCGAGCAACGCCAGCAACCGTTCTTCCGTGTTTGCGACCGGCATTTCTTCAACTCCCGAAGCCGCGAGGTAGAGTCGAGGCCTTCCCCTCTTTCGCTTCATTGGCCCCTCCCGCCAGAGTTCGCCGGCTTGTCGTAGGCACACATTTGTTCCAGATGATTGAGAACTTTTGGGCAATTGTCCAGCAACATTCCGAAAGCCTGACTTGGACTTACGTCAAACTCTTGCAAATCGGATGATTCAGTCAAGCACTCGCCGGCCACTTCTCGACCTCAGGCTGCACTAGCTGGGGTTGCATCCACGCAACGACGCCCGTACAATATGGTGGCCCGTAGAACTACGGGCGCTGTGCGTTGACGCCTATTATGCATGTGCGCAAAATCTGTGTCGATCAAACTCGCGCTAGTTGTGGTTTGGTCAATATTTTGCCAAATGTAGAGGGCGGGGTGTCGACAGACACCTTGGCGCGGTCGACTTCAGGTAGTCGACCGAGTTGGTACTAGGGTGTTTCCAATGCGCTTTTGCGGTTGGATACCATCCCGCGATCTTCCTGGATTTCGTGGTTCCGACGAACTGGCGATCCACTCGAGCTTAACGCGGTACATCATGAACGTGTCCCTGACCCAGCCGGGCCAGGGATTCTCGATTTGAAGGACGGGTCACAAGAATGAACAGATCAGCAGCAAAGAAGATGAAGCAGCGCAGTGCCGGCAAGCCGGACATTGAGTTGGGCAAGCGGATTCGCCTGCGCCGTGTCGAGCAAAAGATCTCGCAGGCCGAACTCGGCGACAAGCTTGGCGTCAGCTTCCAGCAGGTTCAAAAGTACGAGAAGGGCGTCAACCGTGTCGGCGCTGCCCGCCTTCAGCAGATCGCGACGGCGCTGGATGTGCCGGTCACCTTCTTCTACGACGGCGACAACAAGGCCCGCGAAGTCGAGAGCCTGCTGTTCCTCGACAGCGCGTTCAGCCTCCGGTTGCTGCGCGCCTACAGCAAGATCAAGGATCAGACGGTGCAGCGTCAGCTGGTGTCGCTGATGGAATCGATCGCCGCCAACGAAGACTGAGCGCGGATCGGGTCGCGGCGCCGCGAACGCGATCCCACCACACCGCAACGGCCGGTCCGCCGGCCGCTGCGGCCGCACATGCCGGTCGGGCCGAGAAGATGTCGAAGCGCTGCCATCGCCGATGGCAGCGCTTTTTCTTGAGGCGCTTCTGTCTTTCAAGATTTTGTGATCCAGGCGGATAGCTTCAGTCCCCCGCGCCGGATGCGCGGTCATGAAGCGGCGACGAGCATCGCGTCATGATCTCATCGCTCCACGTGAGCATGCGCGCCGCGCTTTTCCAGCTCGCGCTCCGACTTCCCATCTCGCGCAGCGCATGCGCGCAGTGCGTCGCTATTCTGTCGCGCGGCCAATTGTCGCCCGCACATCGGGCGACCTCATAACTCCCGCATTTCCTCAGTTGAACCGGCGCCGCCAGAACCGAGTGCACGAGCCTGTCTTTTTTGTCGCAGCAACGAAGTGGCCCGCATGGACGTTTTCAGGCTTCAACCAAGGAGATCTCGATGAATATCAAGCTTGCCGTTATTGGACTCGCCGCGCTTGGAAGCGCAGCGTTGATGTCCGGCGCGGCATCCGCGATGCCCAACGGGCTTCCGCAAGCCAGTCACATCGCGGGCGAAACGTCCAATGTCGACAAGGTGCGCCAGGTCTGCGATCGCTGGGGCCGCTGCTATTGGCGACCGGGCGCATACGGCTACTACGGACCGCGCCATCACGGATGGCACCATCGTCCGCAATTCCACCATCGCCCGCATCATTACGGGCACCGCCCTCATCACGGCGGACATCACGGCGGTGGGCATCACGGCGGACACCGTCGCTAATCATCAACGAGGGGGCTTCGGCCCCCTCACCTTTTTTGCGCTCAAAGTGCGAAGCGGCTTTCCCGCGCGACAAGCGCAAGGCGCCTTCGCCGTCGACGTGCGGTTAGCGCCGGCTACCCCTGTCCTGCCCGGCGGACGAGCGCGTTCTCGAGGAAGAGATACTCGATGCCGGTGCCGAGGAAGGTGTCGATGGCTTCGCGCGGGGTATTGACGATCGGCTGCCCCTTTACGTTGAAGCTCGTGTTCAGCACCATTTCGCGGCCGGTCGCCCGGCCGACGGCCCGCAGCAGCGCATGGAATTCCGGATTGTCCCTGACGTCGACCGTCTGCACGCGGGCCGAGCCGTTGACATGGGTGATCGCGGGCAGCACAGCGCGATGCTCGGGGCGCACGTCGGCGGTCATGATCATGTAGGGAAGCTCGAAACCCTTCGGCACTTCGAACCAGTGGTGGACCTGCTCGAGGCTGACCGCCGGCGCGAACGGGCGGAAGGCTTCGCGCATCTTGACCATCGCGTTGATGCGGTGACGCATCTCCGGATGACCGGGATCGGCCAGGATGCTGCGGTGTCCCAGTGCGCGGGGGCCGAATTCCATGCGTCCGCGGTACCAGCCGAGCACGCGTCCGGCCGCAATCAGCCTGGCCGCCACCGCGCAGGTCTCCTCCAGATCCGGAAAGCGCGTGATCTCTATGCGGCCGGCGGTGTCCGCGAGTGCCCTGTCGATCTCACTCTGCGCATGCGCGGGGCCGAGGAAGGGGACCGGCATCCGGACGTTCTCCACGCCGCGGTCGCGCGATGCCGACCAGAGCGCGGCGCCGAGCGCTGAGCCGTCGTCGCCGGCGGCCGGCTGAACGTAGATCTCGTCGAACAGGCCGGACTGCAGCAGGCGGCCGTTGGCGGTGCAGTTGAGCGCGACGCCGCCCGCCATCGCAAGCCTCCGCAGGCCGGTGCTGCGGCCGAAATGGCCGCAGATGTGGAGCATGACCCTGTCGAGGCATTCCTGCAGCGCCGCGGCGACGTCGCGATGGCCATCGGTGACGTCGCCGTCGGGCGCGCGGGCCGGGATCAGGTGTTCGCCGAGATGGCGTCGCGTCGCGCCGTAGGTTTCGCGATCGTGGCGCTCGGTGTTGAGACGGAGCAGAGGAATCCTGATCAGGCCGTCGTCGCGCAGCTCCACGGTCCGCTCGAAGAAAGCACCGTGGCGGGCGGGATCGCCGTAGGGAGCGAGGCCCATGATCTTGTATTCGTCGGAATTGAAATCGAAGCCGAGATGCAGCGTCAGGGTGGAATAGAGAATGCCGATCGAATCCTGTGCGGTGATTTCCGCGAGCTTGTCGATCTCGTTGTCGTGCGCGTGATAAACGGTGACGGCGTGGACCTCGCCCATGCCGTCGAGGATCACCACCAGGCATTCGTCCCAGCCGGAGGTGTAGTAGGCGCTGGCGGCGTGGGACAGATGATGGTTGACGTGGTGGACCTTGCTGGCGGGAAATCCGCTCAGGTGCTCGTCCACTTGCGAGAGCAGTTTTTCACGCGAGAAGACCTCCCTGTATTGCTGGGCGGAGATCGGATCCAGCATGAAAGCGGCTTTGTAGGGCGCATAGTCGAAGCCGTGGGAGATCGCGTCGATATCGGCTGGCTTCAGGCCGGCGGTCTCAAGGCAATAGCTGACAGCGCCGATCGGAAAGTCGCCGGTATGTTTCTTGCGGCTGAAGCGCTCTTCGGCGGCACCGGCGACGATCCTGCCGTCGACCACCAGCACTGCTGCCGAATCGTGACCTTGGGAAATCCGGTATTCGCGTTCCTCGAGGCCCGGCCAGTGCTTCTTCTTGAAGGGGATCGAGTTCTCGAATCCGCTGATGCCGATTACTTTCGCCATCTTCAACACCCCCTGGACGTATCACGCGCAGGGAAATTTCGAGCATGTTCCGCGGCATCGTTGCAGAGGGACCGGGGAAATCAAGTTCCGCAAAAGTGCCGCCCCGGAATAGTCGGCCGGCCATCCGTTCCGATCGTTTGACGGAGTACCTCCTTTGCGTCGGGGGACTTCGCGAACGCATCTGCTACAATATGACGCAGCTCTCTCCACCAAGCCACGGCGTTCCGACGCCTTTTTGGATGGAGGTCGATGATGGACGCGTTTTCCGATATTCGATTCGAAGTCTTCAGTACGTGCCCGCAATCCAGCGCGGTCGCGGCGGCGGACTATGTCGAACAGGTGCAGGCCGTCGCCCGCTGGAGCGAAGAGGCAGGCTGCAAGGGGATCCTCGTTTACACGGAGAATTCCTTGGTCGATCCCTGGCTCGTCTCGCAGATCATTCTGCAGAGCACCAAGGAGCTCTGTCCGCTGGTGGCGGTACAGCCGGTCTACATGCATCCCTACAGCGTCGCCAAGATGGTGAGTTCGCTCGCGCATATGTACGGACGGCGGCTCTATCTGAACATGGTCGCAGGTGGCTACACGACAGAGCTGACGGCGCTCGGCGACACGACGGCGCACGACAAGCGCTACGCCAGGCTCATCGAGTACACCGGCATCATCAAGCGGCTGCTGGAGAACGCCGAGCCGGTGACCCTCGAAGGGCAATTCAATGCCGTCCGGAATCTCAGGATGACGCCGCCACTGCCGCCGGAGCTGCTGCCCGGCGTGTTCGTGTCGGGCTCCTCGGAAGCGGGGCTCGCGGCCGCCAAGGCGCTGGGGGCGACGCCGGTGAGATATCCCAAGCCGGCCGCAGAGTACGGACCGGCGGACGCCGCCGACTGCACGGGTTCGGGCGTGCGCGTCGGCGTCATCGCCCGCCCGAGCGCCGACGAAGCCTGGCGGGTCGCGCATGAGCGCTTCCCGACCGACAAGAAGGGGCAACTGGCGCACAAGCTCGCCATGAAGGTCTCGGATTCGGCGTGGCACAAGCAGATGTCCGACCTTGCGGCCCAGACGGCCGTCACCCAGGACACGCCCTATTGGCTGGTGCCGTTCGAAAACTACAAGACCTTCTGTCCGTACCTTGTCGGCAATTATAGAGTCGTCTCCGACGAACTCGCGCGCTACGCCGCGGCCGGCTACGGGACGTTCATCCTCGACATCCCGCCCACCCGCGAGGAACTGATCCATACGGGCGAGGTCTTCGGACTGGCGCTGACGAAGGCCCGGCGTCTGAAGTCATCAGCGCTTCGCGATCCGGCGCGTCAGGGCCTGGGAGGCTAGGCCAGACGAGGATCGCGCGATGGAGCTGCGCACAGACGGATCGCGACGGGGGTTGTGGACGGGCTTCCTGCGCGCGGCGCAGCTGTTTCCCGACCGTCCTGCCGTGGTCGCGCAGGGCACGTCGCTGTCGTATCGGCAGCTTCGCGAGGCCGCCGTCCGCATCGCGGCCTGCATCCAGGCCCATCGCACGGAGTCGCGCACGTCCCTGACCGCCGTGTTCGCGCATCGCAGCACGGTGGCCTTCGCCGGCGTGCTCGGAGCGCTCCTCGCCGGGAACGGCTACGTGCCGCTGAACCGCACCTTCCCGGTCGAGCGGACCAGATCGATGTTCGTCCGTTCGGAGTGCCGCTCGATCATCGTCGACGCGGACTCCCTGCCGCAGATTGACGCGCTCCTAGAGGGTTCCGGCGAACCGCTGCTCGTGATCGCGCCCGGCCTCGAGGATCCGCGCCCCTATCGCAAACGATGGCCGCGCCACGCCGTCGTCGGGGCCGCCGACCTCGAAGCATACGCCGGTTGGCGCGAGCCGGACGCGCGCGAGGACGCGATCGCCTATCTGCTGTTCACGTCGGGCAGCACCGGGGTCCCGAAAGGGGTGATGGTCGCGCACCGCAACGTCGTCTCCTATATCGATCATGTCGCGAAGCGCTTCGCCATCACGGAGCAGGACGTCGTCTCGCAGACGTTCGACATGACGTTCGACCTCTCGGCTTCCGACATGTTCGTGGCGTGGGAACGCGGCGCCTGCGTGTGCTGCCCCTCGCAGAAGACGCTGATCAATCCGGGGCGGTTCATCCGCGAGCAGGGCCTGACGGTCTGGTTCTCGGTGCCCTCGATGGTCGCGCTGATGAAGCAGTCCGGCCTGCTCAAGCCCGGAGGGTTTCCCTCGCTCAGGCTGAGCCTGTTCTGCGGCGAGCCGCTGCCCGTCGGCTGTGCCGAGGCCTGGGCGATGGCCGCGCCGAACAGCGTCGTGGAGAACGTCTACGGACCCACCGAGCTGACCATCGCGTGCACCGGCTACCGGTGGGATCCGAAGCGGACACCGGCCGAATCGGAGATGGGCATCGTGCCGATCGGCGCGCCGTTCCCGGGAATGGACGTGCTCGTCGTCGACGAGCACCTGAACGAGGTCGCCCCGGGCGCAGACGGCGAACTGTTGATGAGCGGTCCGCAGATGTCGCTCGGCTACTGGAAGGATCCCGAGAAGACCGCCGCGGCCTTCGTCGCCCCGCCCGGACGGAGGGACGTGTTCTACCGCACCGGCGACCGCGTGCGCCGGCCGGCCGGCGACGGTCCCCTGACCCATCTCGGCCGCATCGATTCCCAGGTGAAGATCCTCGGGCACAGGGTCGAGCTCGGCGAGGTCGAGGCGGTGGTGCGCGAGGCCTCGGGCGTCGACGGCGTGGTGGCGATCGGTTGGCCGATCACGTCGAGCGGCTACGGCAGCGTCGAAGTGCTCATCGAAGGCGGCCCGCTGGATCTCGAGGAGCTGCGCAAGGCGGTCGCCGCCCGCCTGCCGGACTACATGGTCCCCAGACGATGGCACCTCCGCAGCCGGCTGCCCCGCAACGCCAACGGCAAATACGACCGCAAGGCCATGCCGGCGGTTTTGGGAGACAGTCAATGAACGGTCCGACCCCTGACGACGTCCGCTCGTTCTTCGGCGCCTTCCTGAACCGGAAGCTGCAGGACCGCGGACAGCGTCCGCTGCGCGATCTTCCCGACGACTACGACCTGCTGCTGTCGGGAGCGCTCGATTCACTGGCCTTCGTCGAGATGATGATGGCGGCGGGCGAGCACTTCAACAGGGAACTCGATTTCGAGAATCTCGATCCCGAACGGATGACGCTGATCGGCCCCCTGTGCCTGTTCGTGTCCGAGCAATTGACGCAGCCTCGGTGGCGAAACGAGTCGACCGGGTCGTCGCCGCCATTCGGCTAGGGAGGGATTGATGGCGGGGACCCGCGCGCCGGCGCAAATTCAGACGCGCTCCAAATATCACGCCGCCGACATCCTGCTCCGGCTCCTGAAAAGCCGGCGGCGTCCCGCGTCCGCTCAAGCCGAACCGGCGCCGCTCTCCGGAATCGCGTTGGCGCCGGCTAAGCAGCGGGAGGTCCAGTTCGCGGATTTCGAAAGCGTTGCGAGGCTGAAGGAACGCTGGGGACTTGCGAAGGACAGCCTGGAGAACTGGGATCGGCTCTGGCGGCAAAATCCCGCGATGGCGGCCGCCAAATCGCAGCCCAGCATGGGGTGGGTGCTGGAGACCGCGCACGGGATTGTCGGGTACCAGGGAAACGTTCCCATGCTCTACCAGTTCGAAGGCCGAGCGATGATCGCCGCGACAGCCGCTGGCCTGGTGATCGAGCCGGCGTACCGCACGCGCTGCATCACGCTGCTGGCTTCGTTCTTCCGGCAGCGCGATATCGATCTCTTCGTGATCACGCATTCGACCGCATCCGTGGTCAGTCAGTCAAAAGCCCTTCATGCGAGGCCGTTGCCTCATCCCGACTATGACAAGGTGCTGTTCTGGATCCTGGATGTGCATCAGTTCGCGCGGGTGCTCGCGGCGAAGTTCGGCCTCGGGAGCGGAATGGAGGCCGTTGGAGCCTTCCTTGCCTCGTCGGCCCTGCGGCTGGATACGCTGTGTCGCGGGCCACAGGGCCTCCCGATCAGCAAAATAACCGAAATCGAGGTGAACGACATCGGGGATGAATTCGAAGCGCTGTGGCGGCGCAAATTGGGCGAGGTCCCTCGGTTGCTGGCGGATCGAAGTCCCGCCTCTCTCAGGTGGCACTTCACGCTGCCGGGGAGCTGTTCGACGGTTGCCGTGCTCTGCTGCCATCGTTTCCAGCGCTTGGCGGGGTATGCCGTCGTGCTGCATGCGATCGACCGCGAAACCGGTTTGCGACGGTCGATGCTCGCCGACATCCTGGTGGAGCAGGACGACCCTGATGTGACCGAGGCGCTGCTCGATGCGGCCTATGCGAACGCAGTCGCTTCGGGCGGTCATCTCTTCGAGGTGGTTGGCCTGCCCGGACATATCAGGCAGATCCTGATGAGATGGAAACCTTACGTCAGGACGTACCCGACCGATCCGCTCATCTACAAGACAACGGATGAGGCCTTGGCCCGCGCCCTCGAAGACGAGAACGCCTGGTACGCCGGCCCGTTCGACGGCGACGCAACGCTGCTGCCGTGACGACTCCGGTCGGCCGGCGTGGCGGAACGAGGCGGGCTCGGTCTCGTCACCGTCAAAGCGCCGCCAGCACCGCCTTCGCGACATCGGTCGTGCCGTTGCTGCCGCCGAACTCAAACGGCTTGATGCCGTCGGCGTAGACCTTGTCGACGGCGCGCTCGATCCGCTCTCCGGCTTCGGTGGCGCTTTCGAGTCCATGCTTGTCGGCGAGCCAGTCCAGCATCATCGCGGCCGACAGGATCATCGCAGTCGGATTGGCCTTGCCCTGCCCCATGATGTCGGGCGCCGTGCCATGACATGGCTGAAACACCGCGTAGCGGTCACCGATGTCGGCTGACGGCGCCATGCCCATGCCGCCGATCAGACCGGCGGTGAGATCGGACAGGATGTCGCCGAACATGTTCTCGGTCACCATGACGTCGAAGTCCCACGGACGCTTCACCAGCGCAGCCGCGGTCGCATCGATGTAGAGGTGGTCAGCCCTGACGTCGGGATGACGCTTCGCAATCTCGTCGAAGATGTTCCGGAAGAATGCGAAGGCCTTGAACACGTTCGCCTTGTCGACGCAGGTCAGCCCGCCATTGACCTTGCCGCGCGCCTTGCGGCGTTCGGCGAGCCGGAACGAAAACTCGAAGAGCCGCTCGGAGGTGTGGCGCGTGATCACCATCGTCTCGCGCGCCTCGCTGTCGGTGACGACGCCCTTGCCCATCGAGGCGAACAGCCCCTCGGTCGATTCCCGGATCACGACGAGGTCGATGCCCTTCCGGTCGGCGCCGACGATCGTGCTCGATACACCGGGGATCAATCGCGCGGGCCGCACGCCGGCATAGAGATCGAAGATCATCCGCAATTCGATCTGCGGCGCGATCTCGGTGTTGTCGGGGTAGCGCACCGACGGCAGGCCGCAGGCGCCGAGCAGGATCGCGTCGGCCTCCTCGCACAGCCGGATCGTGCTCTCCGGCATCGACTTGCCGGTTTCCTTGTAATGGCCCGCGCCGGCCGGCGCCTCGGTGAAGCGGAATTTGAGACCGGCCGACGCCTCGATCTTGCGCAGCACGTCGAGCGCCGGCGCCATCACCTCGGGGCCAATGCCGTCGCCACCGAGGACGGCGATGTGGAGTGCGTCGTTGGCGGACATGGGATTCTCCGGAACACAACAGTCATTCCGGCGCGATGCGGAGCATCGAACCCGGAATCTCGAGATTCCGGGTCTGGTGCTGACGCACCATCCCGGAATGACGGCAACTCGATCTACGGCGTCAGCACCGCGCGGCCGACCAGCTGGCCCTTCTGCAGATTGGTCAGCGCCTCGTTCGCCTTTGCCAGCGGCATCGGCGTGACCGGGATCGCCGGAACCTTCTTGGCCCGCACCAGGTCGAGCAGTTCCTGGGTCTCGCGCAGATTGCCGACATAGCTGCCCTGGATGGTGACCGCCTTGATCGGGATCAGCGGCAGCGCCCAGGGCGCGCCACCGCCGAACAGGCCGACGATCACGAGCTTGCCGCCCTTGGTCAGGCAGTCGAAGCCGAGCTGCGAGGTCTGGGCGTTGCCGACCAGATCGATCGCGGCACGGATCGGCTGGCCGGCCTTCTTGACGAGCTGTTCCAGCGCGTCGGGCGCCTTGCCGTCGACGGTCGCGAGCGCGCCGGCGGCTTCGGCCGCCTCGCGCTTCCTGGCGTCGATATCGACCACGATCGCGCCCTTGCCGCCCATCGCCTTCAGCAGCGAGAGCGCCATCAGGCCAAGACCGCCGGCGCCGAAGATCACGATCGGCGTGTCGAGATCCTTCTCGACCTTCTTCAGCGCGCTGTAGGTCGTGACGCCGGAGCAGGCGTAAGGCGCGGCCGTGACGGGATCGAGCCCCTTGAGGTTCAGCAGATACTTCGGATGCGGCACCGTCATGTGGTCGGCGTAGCCGCCGTCGCAATAGACGCCGAGCGCATTCGGCTTGATCGCGCACATGTTCTCGTCGCCGCCGAGGCAGGTCGGGCACTTGCCGCAGCCGAGCCAGGGATAGGCCAGCGCGACATCGTCGACCTTCAGGCCGCCCTTGTCGACGTCCTTGACGTCGGGCCCGAAGGCAACGATCTCGCCGACCGTCTCATGGCCCATCGTGCGCGGCAGCGAGACGCCGCGATCCTTCAGCGACAGCGGCTTGCGGCCGTGGCCGAGATCATAGCCGCCCTCCCAGATGTGCAGATCGCTGTGGCAGACGCCGGCGGCCTTGACCTTGATCAGCACCTGCGTGCCCGACGGCTGCGGCGTCGGCTGATCGACCTCTTTCAAGGGGGCGTTGAAATCGACGACCTGGAAACTCTTCATCGCTGTTCTCCGGTAGCTTGTTCTTGCGGCGGACCTTGCCACGCCTGCCCGTCCGGGACAAACGCGCTGTCGGCCTCCGGATATTCAGATCAGGGGATGATGGCAAGCCGCGAGCTGGCCCGGCGCAACCACGCGCAGTTCCGGCACTTCGCTGGCGCAGCGCGCGTCGGCCCGCGGGCAGCGGGTGCGGAAGCGGCAGCCGGAGGGCGGCGCGATCGGCGACGGCGGCTCGCCGACCGGCACGCTTTGGGTCGGGCGGACATCCGGATCCGGCACCGGGATCGCCTCGATCAGCAGCGCGGTATAGGGATGCGCCGGCCGTGCAAACAACTGCTCCGACGGGCCGACCTCGCAGAGCCGGCCGAGATACATCACCGCGACACGATCTGAGACCGCCTTCACCACGGCGAGGTCATGGGCGATGAACAGCAGGGTCAGGCCGTAGCGCGCCTTCATCTCCTCCAGCAGATTGAGGATCTGAGCGCGGATCGAGACATCGAGCGCGGACACCGGCTCGTCGCAGATCACGAATTCCGGATTGAGCACCAGCGAGCGGGCGATGCAGATGCGCTGGCATTGTCCGCCGGAGAATTCATGCGGCAGGCGTCCGCTCACCAGCGCCGGATCGAGGCCGACCGCCGACAGCACGTCGCTGACGCGCCGCCGGCGTTCCTCGGGATCCTTGACGCCCGCGATCACCAGCGGCTCGGCGACGATGTCGCCGATCCGCCGCCGCGGATTGAGCGAGGCAATCGGGTCCTGGAAGATCAGCTGCACGCGCCGGCGCATCTTGCGCAGCGCCTCGCCCTTCAGGGTGGTGAGATCGTGCCCGTCGAACAGCACCTTGCCGGAGACGGCCTGGCGCAGTTGCAGCACGGCGCGGCCGAGCGTGGACTTGCCGCAGCCGGATTCGCCGACCAGCCCCAGTGTCTCGCCGCGCGCGATCTCGAGACTGACATCGGAGACGGCATGGATGGTCTTGCCTCCCACCGAATATTCGACAACGAGGTTTTCCACCTTCATCAGCGGATCGGGTGCGGCCTGCAGCATCATGCGCCGACCCCCGCGGTGATCGGATGGAAGCAGGCGTAGAGATGCTCCGGCGTTTCCGCCCGGCTGAGCTGCGGCTTCTCCGTGCCGCAGCGCTCCGCGGAGTAGCGGCAGCGCGGCGAGAACGAGCAACCCTTGAGCGGCCGGGTCGGGTCGGGCGGCCGTCCCGAGATCGCCGGCAGAGGCGTATGCGGCGCGACGTCGAGCTTCGGCAGCGCGGCGAGCAACGCCTCGGTGTAGGGCATCCGCATCTGCTTGAACAATGCCGACGTCGGCGCGCGTTCCACGACGCGCCCGGCATACATCACCGCGACCTCGTCGGTGCGGCCGGCGACCACGCCGAGGTCATGCGTGATGATGATCATCGCCATGTGACGGCGCTGCTGCTCGCGCGCCAAGAGATCGAGGATCTGCGCCTGGATCGTGACGTCGAGCGCGGTGGTCGGCTCGTCCGCGATCAGGAGCTGCGGCTCGCAGGACAGCGCCACCGCGATCGCGACGCGCTGGCGCATGCCGCCGGAGAGCTGGTGCGGATATTGCGCCAGGCGCTGCTCGGGCGCGGGAATGCCGACCGCCGCCAACAGTTCGATGCTGCGCTGCCGGGCCTGCGCCAGATCGAGCTCGAGATGTTCCACAATGGTCTCGATCAGCTGGGTGCCGATGGTCAGCACCGGATTGAGCGAGGTCATCGGGTCCTGGAACACGACCGCGAGCGAGCGGCCGCGCAGCTTGCGCAATTTCTCCGCCGAAAGCCTTGTCAGATCCTGCCCGTCGAACATCACGCGGCCGGACAGTTTCGCCTTCTTGGGCAGCAGCTGCAGGATCGCGCGCGACAGCATGGTCTTGCCGCACCCGGACTCGCCGACGATGCCGAGCGTCCTGCCGGCGCCGACGGCAAGATCAACATGATCGACCGCCCGCAGATTGCCGCGCGGCGTCGGCAGGTCGACCACCGCATTCTCGACCGAGAGCAGCGTCCGGCTCATAGCGCCCCCTGCCTGGGATCGGTCAGCGCGCGCATCGTATCGCCGATCAGGTTGAACGAAAGCACAGTCAGGAACATCGCGATCGCCGGAATGAAGGCGAGCCGCGGCGCCACCTCGAGGCTTTCACGGCCCTCCCCGATCATGCTGCCCCAGCTCGAGATCGGCGGCGGCACGCCGAGGCCGAGGAACGACAGCGATCCCTCGACCACGATGGTGACGGCGACGCCAAGCAGAAAGAAGGCAAGCAGCGGCAGCATCACATTGGGCAGCAGCTCGCGCAGCAGGATGCGCGCATGCGTGGCGCCGAGCGCCTGCGCCGCGATGACGAATTCGCGCCGCGCCAGCGACAAGGTCGCCGCCCGCGCCACCCGCATGAAGGCGGGAATGCCGAGCACGCCGAGGATGCAGGTCAGATTGAAGATCGACTGGCCGAGATAGGCGGTGACCGCAAGCGCCAGGATCAGCGGCGGGAACGCCAGCAGCACGTCCATGCTGCCGACCACGAAGGATTCGAACCGGCCGCGGAAATAGCCCGCGAGCATGCCGAGCGCGCCGCCGATCGTGACACCGATCATCGGTGCGCAGAGGCCGACGATCAGCGAGATGCGCGCGCCATAGATCAGCCGCGACAGCTCGTCACGGCCGAGACCGTCAGTGCCGAGCCAATGCTCGGCCGAGATCGGCGCCCGCCGCTCCAGCATGTCCATGTCGGTCGGGCTCGGCAGCGGCAGCAGGTCGGCAAAGATCGCGACCGCGAACACCAGCGCCATCCAGCCGATCGCGATCCAGAACAGCATGCCGAGTCCGCGGCGGCGCCGGACCGGCGTTGCACCGGCCTCTTCCTCGAGGCTGAGCTCAAGCGTGGCCATGGCGAATCCTCGGATCGAGAAGGGCGTAGAGCATGTCGACGACGAAGTTCATGATCACGAAGCCCGCGGCAACCAGCAGCACCACGCCCTGCAGGATGATGAGATCGCGGGTATAGATCGCGCCGACCAGGAGGCGGCCGATCCCCGGCAAGGCGAAGATCGACTCGACGATGACGGCGCCGCCGATCAGGCGGCCGATATTGATGCCGGTGATGGTGACGAGCGTCAGCGACGACGGCTTCAGCGCGTGCACGAACAGGATGCGCGACGGCTTGAGGCCCTTCGCCTTGGCGAGCGCGATATAGTCCTCCTGCAGCGCTGCGATCATGTCGGAGCGCAGCACGCGCATGATGCCCGGCCATTCCGCAAGCCCGAGGGTCAGCGCCGGCAGCACCATGAAGCGCAGATTGGCGACCGGGTCCTCGGTGAACGGCACATAGCCGGTCGCCGGCAGCAGACGCAGCTCGACCGCAAACAGATAGATCAAGAGGATCGCGGACAGGAAGGTCGGCACCGACAGCATGCCGAACGCCGAGCCGGTCATGAAGCGGTCGAACGCGCTGCCGGCCTTGGCCGCGCAGGCGATCGCGAGCGGCACGCCGATCGCAAGCCCGATCAGCTCGGCCAGGATCATCAGCTCGAACGAGACCGGGATGCGTTCGCTGACGGCCTGCAACACGGTCTGTCCGGTGCGGAAGGACCGTCCGAAATCACCCTGCAGGATGTGCCACAGCCAGCCGAGATAGCGCAGCCAGATCGGCTGATCGAGCCCCATGTCGTGACGCAGGGCCGCGACGTTCTCGGGCGTCGCCTGGTCGCCGAGGATCACGTAGGCCAGATCGCCAGGCAACAGCGAGGCGATCACGAAGGTCAGCACCGAGACCGCGATCAGCACCGGTACAAGGTACAGGAGCCTGCGCGCGACGAAGAACAGCATGAAAGGCTATTCCTTCCAGGCGTACGAGACGTCGAGCACCCCGTTGAACATCTTCGGCACCCCCTTCACCTTCGCGCTCGAGATCGCGTAGTAGGTGTTCTGGAAGGTCCAGAACCAGATCGCCTCCTTGTTGATCAGCCGGCTGATCGCGCAGTAATCCTCGGTACGCTGGGCAACGTCGGCGGTGGTTCGCGCATGCTCCAGCAGCCGGTCCAGCTCCGGATTGGAGTAGTTCGCCAGCGCAATCGGGCTGCCGGTGTGGAAATTGGCGTACATCTGCGGATCCGGATCTGCGAGATCGACGATGCGCCACGGCGTCAGCTGGAACTGGCGCATGAAAGCGCGCGGCGGAATGGTCGCCTGATCGACCTGCTCGATCTCCATATTGGCGCCGATGCGCTTCCAGAATTGCTGCAACACCTGACCACCGGTGCGGCCGCGCGGCGTCGCCGTGACCAGCATCTTGAACTCGACCGGCTTGCCGTAATCCTTGATCAACGCCTTGGCCTTTTCGACATCGTAGGGCAACGCGCCGTCATCCTTGCACTTCACCCAGGAGCCGTCGCCATAGGGATTGCTGGCCGGTCGCGCCAGGCCATTGGTGATCGCTTGCGACATCTTCGTGCGGTCGAGCGCCATCACCAGCGCCTGGCGCACGCGCACGTCGTCGAACGGCGGGACCTTGGTGTTGAAGGCCGCGACTGCAGCCCCCGAGCCTTGATAGGTATGCACGGTTAGACTGGTGTCCTTGCGCGCCTTGATAATGTTGTCGGCGTCGGCCTCGTCGTCCCAGATGATGTCGGCCTCTCCCGATTGCAGCGAGGCAAAGCGCGACTGCGCATCCGGCAGCGGCTTCAAGATGATGCGATCGAGATAGGGCTTGCCCTTGTCCCAGTAGTCCGGATTCCTCTCCAGCAGCATGCGATCGCCGGCGGTCCAGGATTTCAGGATGTAGGGTCCGGTGCCGACCGGGTTGCGGTTGTAGTCGTCGCCCTTGGTCTTCCATGCGGTCGGCGACTGCATGACGTTGTTGGAGCTCTGGATCGACTGGGTCGCCGGGAAGTTCACCGACGGGTCGCTGAAATTGTAGACCACCGTGAGGTCATCGACCGCCTGCACACTGATGATGCTCGTGATGTAGAAGGCGCAGCGGCACTTGTTGGCCGGGTCCTTCTGGCGGTCGAAGTTCTCCTTCACCGCCTGCGCATTGAACGGCGTGCCGTCGTGGAATTTGACGCCGGGCCGCAGCTTGATGGTCCAGGTCTTGAAGTCGTCGGAATGGGTCCATGACAGCGCGAGCTTCGGCTTCGGCTCGCCCTTGTCATCGAGCGTCGTCAGCGTGTCGAAGATCGCGGCCGCGGCGGTGTTGGCCGACGTGTCGTAGACGCCGACCTTGAGCGGGTCGAAGCCCGGAATGTCCAGTTCCTGGCCGACGGTGAGCGTGCCGCCCTGCTTCTGCGCATGGGCCGGTGCGGCTGACATCGCTGCACCTAATCCCGCCACAAGAAATATGCGCGCAACTGCGCGCGCGCGCCCGACCAGCTTCATCAATGCTCCCTCCCAGGTGGGCGACGTCCGGTGTTCCGGATCGTCGTCTGTTGGGCGGCAGATTGTCCGGAATCGCCGCGCGCGACAAGACCGTAATACGGATGAAAAGCCGCAGGGCGATCACGATGCGATCTCACGAGCTCGCATCGTGATCTGATCTACTTGTTTGAGCATGATCTTTCGGAAAACCGGCACCCACTTTACGCGAACGCGGCCCTCCGGGTCCGGATCATGCTCTAACTACGCACCCGTCTTCGCCGGTTGCGCTGCGAAGCCTGCGATCTGATCCTCGGAGAGCCCGATCTCCTTCAGATAGGACAGTGTGTGCTCGCCGAGCGTCGACATGCGCTTGCGCGCACCGACCGTCGCGCCGGACATGCGGAACGGCAGATTGAGCACCTTGAAGCTGCCGCCGCCGTCCGCAACCTCGGCCAGCGCGCCGCGATGGGCGATCTGCGGATCGGCGAGTGCCTCGCGCACGGTGCGATAGGCCGATGACGGCACGCCATATTCATTGAGCGCGGCAAGGCAGGCCTGCGTGCTAACCGAGCGCGACCACGCCTCGACGCCCTCCATCAGGCCCGCCCAGTTGTCCCGCCGATCGGAATATTTGGCGAAGCGCGGATCGGACACCCAATCGGGACGGCCGATCACCTGCATAAGGTTCTGGAACGTCTTCTCGCTGGCGATCGCCACCATCACGTAGCCGTCGGTGGTTTCGATCGGACCGAACATCGGGCGCTGGGTTTGCTTCACCTCGAATTGCGACCATTGCAACTCGTTCAGGGTCAGGCTCAGCATCGATTCCAGCATCGAGACGTCGATGTGCTGGCCCTTGCCGCTGGCGGCGCGCTGGTAGAGCGCCGCCGAGATCGCACCGAAGGCGTAAACGCCGGTCAGCACATCGGCGTGATAGATGCCGCAATAGTCCGGCCGGCTGCGTCCCGGCTGATAGGCGAGATGCGCCATCTCGTAACCCGAGGCGGCATGAATCACCGGCGCATAGGCCGGCAATTCCGCCGACGGGCCGGTCTGGCCGTAGCCGGAGATCGAGCAGAAGATCAGCTTCGGATTGATGTCGCGGACCGAGGCGTAATCGAGCTTCAGTCGCCGCATCACGCCGGGACGAAAATTCTCCACCAGCACGTCGGCGGTGGCGATCAGCCGGCGCACGGCTTCGACGCCGGCCGCCGACTTCAGGTCGAGCACCAGGCTGTTCTTGCCGATATTGAGCTGGCCGAACGCCGTCGAGCAATTGTTGCGCACCGGCGGCCGCGTCCGCATCGTCTCGCCCTCAGTGGGCTCGATCTTGATCACCTCCGCGCCCATGTCGGCGAGCATCCGCGTGCAATGAGGTCCGGCGATCGTGGTCGAAAAATCGAGCACGCGAAGGCCGTCGAAGCTCCGTGTCAAATTCCCCTCATCGTCAGCGGCTATGGTCGTCGGCAAGGCTTCCTCCACCTTCGTCATTGGTTGTTCGGCGTCGCGTGACCCTAAAGTGAGCCGCCCTGGCAGGAAAGCGTCTCGTCCAGACCGGGAGCGCGGGCCGTATTGCATTTTACTCAAAGGCAGATTGGACCCGATCTTGCATAGCCCTGTCACGGGCTGGAACGAGGGCGCTTGTTGAAGGTCTTATTCGTCACGACGGAGATGGACGATTTCGTCCGCGTGGGCGGGCTCGCCGCCGTTTCCGCTGCCCTTCCGCGGGCTCTCCGCCCGTGGAGCGACGTCAGGATCATGCTCCCCGGCTACCGGGATGTAGTCGAACAGTTCACGCATATTGAAATCGTTGGGCAATGCCGAGCGCTCGCCGAGATGCCGGCCTGCACGCTCGGGCGTGCGTCGACCAGGGACGGACTTCCGGTCTACGTGCTGCTGTGCCCGCAACTCTACGAGAGGCCGGGCAATCCCTATGGCGATGAGTCCGGCCGCGACTGGCCCGACAACGACATCCGCTTCGGCCGCTTTGCCTCCGCCGCTGCCGAACTTGCAGCCGGAATGCTGGACAAGGATTGGGCAGCGGACCTCGTACACGCCAACGATTGGCAGGCCGCGCTCACACCGGCCTACCTCGCCTGGCGCAACGCGCGGATTCCGTCGATCCTGACCATCCACAATCTCGCCTATCAGGGCCTGTTTCCGAAAGACTCGCTGCGACGGATCGGCGCACCGGAAAGCTCGTTCCACATCGACGGGCTGGAGTTCTACGACAAGCTCTCCTTCCTCAAGGGCGGCCTCGTCTACGCCTCGCATCTGACCACGGTCAGCGCGACCTATGCCAGGGAGATCACGACCGCAGAGCTCGGCTGCGGCCTGGAAGGCCTGCTCCGTGTGCGCTCCGACGCCGACCAGCTAACCGGCATCCTGAACGGCATCGACGAAAGCTGGGATCCGCGCCACTGCGCGCAGCTCGCGCAGCCGTTCGGCTCCGGCGACTGGAAGGGCAAGCAGGCCAACGCCGACTATGTCCGTCGTCAGTTCGGGCTTGCGGTCTCGCGCGGGCCGATCTTTGGCCTCGTCGCACGCCTCGTGCATCAGAAGGGCGTCGACCTCGTGCTGTCCGCCGCCGACGAGATCGTCAGGGACGGCGGACAGATCGTCGTCACCGGCAGCGGCGAGCCCGCCATCGAGGATGCGCTGGTGGCCGCGCATCGCCGCCGGCCCGATGCAATCGGCGTGATCATCGGCTTCAACGATGGGCAGGCGCGCCGGATCTTCGCCGGCAGCGATTTCACTTTGATGCCGTCGCGCTTCGAGCCCTGCGGCCTCAGCCAGATGTATGCGCAGCGCTTCGGCTCGCTGCCGATCGGCCACCAGACCGGCGGGCTTGCGGAAACCATCGCCGACGGCGAGACCGGCTTCCTGTTTGCGCAGCCGTCGGCGGAATCCTTCCTCGGCGGCGTCAGGCGCGCCTTCGACGCCTACCGCGCCAAGGACCGGCTCAACGCCATGCGCTCCAGCGCAATGGCCAAGTCCTATAGCTGGGACCTGTCGGCCGCCTGCTATGGTGCGCTCTACAAAAGGCTGGTCATGCCGCGCGTGATGGCGTAGGCGGCCCGCCTCGCGGGCTTGTGAAGCCCGGCGGCTGTGGGATCCCACCGGCCCGGTAACAATCGGGTCATTGCACCGAACCTTTCAGGCGATCACGTCGCCACACGGCTGGACGACGACGCATGCGTGAAATTGCGAATGATGACTTTTGGCCAAACGCGATTGCGATGGAGGAACATCAT
>NZ_JADFUD010000084.1:0-30884 GCF_054820065.1 Bradyrhizobium sp. UFLA06-06 | reverse complement strand
GCTCAGCGCACCTTGAGAATTGAAACCGTCAAACCGAGACGTTGTCTCGGCTTCAGAACAACTCTGCGCGGCAAATTTGAGCATCGTCGAAAGGAGGGTAGCCAGAGATGCGGAGCTTAATGGTACTTGCTGCTCTACTCGGGATGGTGGTCTCGCTGCAGGCGAAGGAAGCGGATTTATCGCGCGCAGTGCGAAGCTCCGACGCCGTCGATAAGCAGCTTGTCAGTGATCAAAGCGACCAGCCCCCAGGCAAGAACAAAGTCCGGTGGCCGCAAGGACCGTGATTTCTCGGCCGAAGCCATCGTGCTTGACATCTGCACCGGCTGCTGATTCATCGATCAGCAGCCGGCCAGCGGTCTTTTGTGTTCTGCTTCTAGTATGCGCTTGCTGAAGCAGCCTCAAGATCCGGAAGGCGTACGCACATCATCGTCTTGATGCGCTTCAACGCACGCTGTTCGATCTGGCGGATACGCTCACGAGAAATCCCGAAGGTATTGGCAAGATCGTCAAGCGTGCTTTGCTCTTCCGCCATGTAACGGGCTTCGACGATGGTGCGTTCTCGCGGAGAGAGCGCACTCAGCGCCTCCGAGAGTGCGGCCTTCTGCCGTTCACGGTCTCCGGTCTCCACAAGCTGGGTCTCAGGATCAGGAGATGAATCGGCGAGCCTGTCTTGCCATTGCTCGCCTTCTTCGTCACTGAGCTGAACGTTCAGCGTCATATCGCCACGGATCCGCCCGTTCATCTCGACGACGTCACTTTCCCTAACCTGAAGATGTTCAGAGATCTGCTTCACCTGCTCCGGCGAAAGCTCGCCATCATCCGGCGCACCAAGGCGTCTCTTCAACTTTCGAAGGTTGAAGAACAGCTTTTTTTGTGCCGCCGTTGTGCCGAGCTTGATGAGTGACCACGATCTCAGGACGAACTCCTGCACGGACGCCTTGATCCACCAAGCGGCATAGGTCGCCAGGCGAAATCCCTTCTCAGGGTCGAACCGCTTGACGGCCAGCATCAATCCGACGTTGGCTTCCGAGATGAGGTCGGCGATGGGCAATCCATAGCGCCGATATTTCAGCGCGATCTTGGCGGCCAATCGCAGATGGCTCGTCACCAGACGGTAGGCAGCTTCGCGATCCCCAGAATCCCGAAGCCGCCTTGCATACATCACTTCTTCGGATGCATCGAGCAGCGGGAAGCTTCGGATCTCTTGCAGATACCGAGACAACCCGGCTTCCGAATGGATGGCAGGGAGGGCTGACTTGATTGACATGACTTGCCCTCCCTCAGAAGCCATCGCCGCTCTTGAGTTCTAACGAGCGGCCATACGGAAGATGCAGCTGCGAGACCCCACCGAGGCGAGTAAGGCTGATCGGCTGCCAAGCGACAATACGGGTCGTTTTCATATCCAAATCCTCCATGGAGCAAAATGGTACGAGCCGCCGTGTCGCCTGACTTAGCTGGGCCATGAGGCGCCCAGCGACACTCAGGCCGGCGGCGCCAAAAGAACTGCGAAACCAGCGGGTTGTTCCCCGTATCAGCTAGCCAATTCGGAAGCCAAACTGCCGCTGCCCGATGAGGCGGAGGAGGAGCCCGACGCCTCAGGCGGCTTCCGAGTGCCCAATCCGTCAAGGGTTTCAAACATCTCGTAGACTTGGGACATTCCGAACCTTGGCCGAGACGTATACCGATCGAAGTCGGGGCAGCGGTGCGGCACGGCTAAGTTTAAATGGTTTGCGCCGCCGGCGAGGCACTCATCCGCGAGGCCGACGATCCTGCTCTGCCAGAGCTGGAACAAAAAGATCTGCGCCGACGGCGGGCCCGGTCGACGCATCGCCCTCGATCGACCAGGCCATCAAGCCGGCTATCCGTGGCTCGAAATCAAATGCTCGCGGTGCAAGACACCGCGCGCGGTCGCGCCTAGCTGCGCTGCGCCACGTTCCGACCACCAACGTGCGCGATCTCGCCGGTCGCCTGCGCTGCGTGAAGTGCAGTACGGCGGGCAAGCGGCCGGCCGCGGAGCTGCTGCAGCTGTGGCGGCGCTGCCCGACCGGAGATGCGACGTGACCGAGCTCACGCGCCGGCGCGACCGAGCCGTAGCCGGGCAGAAATGGAACATCCTCTATAGCGCGTCGTCGTTGGCTCAATCGGGCTGCGCACCGGCGCACCGAACCATGCCGATCAGTGGGAATGGAATGCGGCTTTCATCCGGGCTGCGACCGGTCGAGCGGAGGCCCGGCCGCGACCTTTCAAGAAGCGCGCGCGGCGTTCGAAGTGGCATGGGGCGAGTTGCTGCCGCCCCTACAATCCGCGCCTCGTTGAGATCGTGCCAGGACACCTAATGTCGGCGATTCTACTCATCGAAAGGACCGAATGGCCGTGCGAGGAAAGCCAGCCACAATAGCGGACCTTAAAAGTCCTGTCGCTCCGATGACGGCAACCTTCATTGATGGTGCTCCGCGTTCGGAGCTAAGCCCTCTTCCGCGACCGTAAGCCTCGAACGAATTCCTCCATATAGGGAAGGACTTCAAACAGCAGGACCGCGAATAGAAACGCCGCCACATACGTCCATGGTAATGGCTCTCGCTTCAGGGCGAGTTCGTAACGTGCGGGCCCAGAACCCAGTCCCCAAAGGCTGAGGAATTGCGGCCAGTTTAAGATGATGACGATCACCATCGCCATGAGAGGCATCAGCTCGAGAAAACTATGGACCTGCTGTTCGATGGGCGTGATGCTCCGCTTATGGCTGGCGAATGTTGTATCCCAGAGGGCTGTCAGCTGGTGCGTAACAAAGCCGACGATCGTAGCCGCAATAATAAGAGCGTTGATTTCAAAAAAAATCGCCGCCAGCAATGGTATCGCAAGTTCGATCAACATCAACAGATGAAGTAGGGTTTCCTTATAGCCGCTTGTCGTCTCAATCCGAGATGCGCGATGGCAAAGATAATCAGCAAACCCCGCCAATAACCAAAGGGGCAGCACAAAGTACAGCAATACAGTTTCGGCTGCTGCGGAATGAGACATCCGGTTAGCGCTTCTTCTCTGCTTACAGGCTATCTGGAGTGCGGAGAGGAGATGACTTGTCCTCGTTTCGCAACTCCTGCTCCGCCAACCGCCAGAATTCTTCCTCCCTGCCTTCGGGCTTGCCGCTCCGCTCCCATATCTCGTAGGCGCGCTTCTCGATTTCCTTTTCGGTCGGTTGGGTCACCACGTGCCTCCTTCAACTCTGTAGGGATCGTGGGCTGGGTTTCCGCTAATCACGGCCTCTTCGACGGTTAGTCGTCAGCGACACGCTCGGCCGCCGCTATCACAGCAGTCATTTCCACTCGCTAGCGCCGATCCCTCCTTCCGGTGATAAACCCGCGAAGTCAGCGAGGTTCCTCCGTTGAAACCTTGCCCTATGAGCGGCAAAAAGTCGCCCTTGGCCGAACGAAATCGCGGCGGTGACCGCCGCCTATGCCAGTTCAGGAAGGAAATTTCAGCTGCCTCCTGAGATGCCGATCTTGGTCTCCCCCAAAAACGCGTTTCACAACCCAGCCAACGATCGGCCCTCATTTTACCGGTTATCGAGCCACCTTCTTCCGATAACCTCAGCGTTCGCCTTTGCCATTGCGGTTGGTAAAGCGGGCGTTGCCGAGACCGGTGCCGATCGTCAGCACGCCCCAACGCTTCACGTCTTGCATGAAGGGGACCTTAGAAAGTCCCTGCACGACCCCATCGTTGTGCATGATGACGGCGGTGTCGTTCTCCCCGATCTGCGGGATCGCCTGGACGAGACTTGCGGGTAAATTGAACTTGCTGCTCTCCCAGTTGCCGGGCAAGTTCTGCGCGCCCTTCTCGATCGAGCCGTCGCTCTTGATAACGCCTGGGCATGCGATGCCGATGAATGGCGCGAGCTTGAATCCCTCGTCTTCCGCCTTCGCGATCAGTTCTTTGAGCATCTTGACAAGGCGCCTCACAGCGTTCTCACGCGACGGCTCGTCGTCGGCATGACGCCATAGCTCGAACTGCCACACGCACGCTTCGGAGAGGTTCGGCGCCTTCTTGCGTCGCGTTTCCACGACGCCGCAGCGGATGTTCGTGCGTCCGATGTCCACGGCAAGGATGGAGTCGTGCGCTTCGAAGATCCAGGATGGAGCGCGATATAGCGCGCCGATAAGGCCGGCGTCGTCCGGATGAGGCTGGGAAATCAATATCTGGGGCCGGTGACGGGTGCCGATATGAATGCCCGGAAGGTAGCTCGGCCATGACGAGATCAAACTTCCTCATTGCGAACTAATGAAGAGAAGATCGCCAGCCCGTCTATCGCGTTCGCGAATTCGTGGAGCCGCTGGGCTCTTTCACGGTCCGCATCGATCGCATTTTCCGGCGCACGTACCAAGCCGCTACCGCGACAGTCAACCAGGCGAGGGAGGCGCCGACGAAGACGGCGGGGATGTTGCCGCGTGGGATTAGCATCGAGAAACCAACCGCGAAGGCCAGCATGCCCAGCGCGCCGAGCGCAGCGCCAGCGGCATCGACGGCGGCCGCCATTTGCCCGCGGCGCTTGCCGGCGAGACCCGCTTCGCGCTTGCGGCGAATTTCATGCTTCTCAATCAGCGTTGCGCTCGCGCAGAATATGGCTGGAAGGGCAAGAAAAACGCCACCGATGACTGCTCCATAGCGACTGCTGATGAGGCCGGTAAAGACGGTCGCAGCGCCGCCAAGCACGAAGCGAATCAGATATTCGTACCAGCGGCCTTCCTTGAGAGATGACGTTGAAAGGCGGATCGGGCTCACGTCTGACCTCCAGCGAAAACCAGCAGCCCGAAAGCGGCGACCAGCCAAATGACGAGTGACAGCAAGGTCGCCGTCACCGCTCGCAGCTTTGCGCGGACAAGCAGATGGCAGGCGACGACACTGTAGATGGCGAGCGCAACCGCTCCCGCAATCATCGCCTGAGCTTGCAAGGCGGCGTAATTGACCCCGTGCTGATACACCGCGATCCCAAGCGTCGCGAGCGCGACCGAGGGCGCTGCTCCGAACAGGCCGGCGAAGCTCTTTGGACGCAGGAGATCTCCCAGCATCGCGAAGGCCGATACGACGGCGCCCCCGAGGACGAAGCGGATGACGTACTCGGTCATTTCGCTTTCTTCCAGAGCTTCGAGAGCGGCCCGCCGGCCCCAGAGACCGGATCCTTACGCGGCACCGAAACCTTCGGAATGGCTTTCAGCGCCCGCTGACGGTCTTCGACGCTCGTGCACTCGTCGTATGTACCGGTCGGCGGGTATGCCCCGATGACGAGGAACTCATCGCCCGCGGAAAGGCACTGATGTCCTGTGCCGGCGGGAAGAACCGCGATGTCCCCAGCCTTCAGGGTGAAGATCTTCCCTTTGTTGCCGCCGAACCGAACGCGGCCCTTGCCGCGCGCGATGCCGAGCACCTCATGGATCCTGGAGTGATAATGCACGTAATCGTAGATGCCATCCCGCCAGCTATCTCCCCATCCGTTCGCTTCGAATAGGTCTTCGATCACGGCTGCGGCGTCCAGGTCTTCGTCGAAAGCGACCGCGTTTCGATACAGTACGAGCGGCCATCGCGGGTGATTTGGAATGAGACCGTCGTCCTTAAAGCGAACCGTAACAGGCTTTCGCGCTCGCGCGAGATCCACAGCCTTCCGCTTGCCGGGGCGCTTCAGACCGGTTGCGCGCTCCATGTATCCCTTCAGGTCTTCAAGAGTCGGCATGATCATCCTCCTTTGAAATTCCGTTCGAGTAGCCGGTCCAAAGCCGGAGGCCCCGTTCGAGAATCGCCCCGAGTGCGAAGCCGGCAACGACATCGCTCGCCGAATGCGCCAGGATCGCAATGCGAGTGAGCGACAGCCCGACCGCAATCGCGCGGATCGCCCGCCGGGGACCAGCCGGCAACCCGCTGGCCGCCGGTGCCAGTCCATGTGCAGCGCGTGGCCTGAGGGAAACGCATCTTTCGTTTGCCGGAAAGCGGGACGCCATGCATATGCCCAATCACCGTCCGACGATCCGGCCGAGTTTGGTCGAATACGAGTTTTAAATCATCGGGCAGCAGCGACGCAGTGACCGTCACTGGCAGAGCATGGTTTCCTGCGCGCCGCAGCGGCACCCCACAACCTGTCTCTTATACACATAGTTCGTCGGCAGCGTCAGATGTGTATAAGAGACAGGCTCTGGTCGGTCTAACATTCACCGGAAAGCTTGGACTGCGGCCAAGGCGCCTTGCTGACAAGCTAGCGATCTTGAACATGTCTCAACGATCGGAAAGATAAGTACCTCCCCAACGCTCAACGTGCCGTCGAGGTCCTCCCCCAGCTTTCCAAACAAGGAAAGTCGGCGGTTCGGCGTCCGGGCAGGAATCCTCCGTCCGATAGGAACAAACGATCCTGGCTTCCGTTCGGGATGATCTCCCCTCTCTTTGCAAGGCCTTTCGATGTACCACCATGTCAAGAAGCTGATGTTCACTGTCCGCGTCGACGAACCAGACCCTCGTTTTGGCAACATGCTTCTTGAACAGTTCGGCGGTGCCAACGGCGAGCTCGCTGCCGCGATGCAATATTCAATACAGGGGCTCAACTGCGAGGATCCGGATCGCAAGGACCTGCTGATGGATATTGGCACCGAGGAACTGAGTCACCTCGAAGTCGTGGGGACACTCGCCCGGATGCACCTCAAGCCGGCGAAGTTCGATCGCCAGGCCGCCGAAGCCGATCCCCTGATTGCGATCGCTGGTGGCGGCGGCGTGAACCTGTTCAATTCCCAGGGCAATGCGTGGACGGCCGACTACCTGAAGATAACCGGCGAGCTCGACGTCGATCTGCGCAGCAACATCGCCGCCGAAGCGCGGGCCAAGATCGTCTATGAACGCCTAATCAATTTCTGCGACGACGCCGGTACCAAGGACGCGCTGCAGTTCCTGATGACTCGGGAAATCACACACATGAGAGCGTTCGCGCTGGCGCTCGAGAGCATGGCCAAGCCCGCTTTCAGCATCGGCCGCATCGCCCCAACACCGGGACTGGTCGACCAGTTCTTCAACGACTCCACCGGGGCCGGCGACCACGGCGAGATCGACGCCCGCGGTCCGTGGAACGAGGGCAATGGCTGGGTCTTCACGGAATCGCCAGCGATCCAGGCTGACCCCGGCGCGTCCGCCGCGATCGTCGCGGAAAGTTCGCCGCCAGACGACCAAGCCGGGCTTGGCGACTTGTTGATCGATGAGCTACGCGACATCCTGCATGCCGAAAAGCAACTCACCAAGACGCTTCCGAAGATGGCCGAGGCAGCTCGCTTCGATCAGTTGCGAGAGCTGTTTGAGCAACATCTCGTCGAGACCGAAAACCAGGTGGAGCGCATCAATGAATGCTTCGAGTTGCTCGGCAAGACCGTCCGAGCGAAGCCTTGCAAGGGCATGATGGGGCTTATCGAGGAAGGCCAGGAAATCATGGCTGAAGGAGAGGAAAAGGAAGACGCGGCCGCGGACCTCGCCTTAATCGGAGCTGCACAGCGTGTGGAGCACTATGAAATCTCGGCTTACACCATGGCGAAGAATCTCGCCCAGCAGCTACGCCACAGTGCAGTCGTCGCGCTTTTGTCGAAGTCACTTGCGGAAGAGGAGAATTCTGATCAGTTGCTAAACCAAGTCGCTCGATCTCTGATGTCGGTAGCCAAAATGCCAGCCGCGATCGAACAGGCCGAATAACGCCGGCTGGCGGGGCCGCAAGTGCGCAGGGCCCGAAGGACCGCAAGACCAGCAGTTCCTGTCAGATACCGGAATGAGAGCGCTGCGCCAATACCTCGGTCATCTTTTGGGTATTCAGTATCCCAATATGATGGCACTTCGCCGGATTTTCGGCCAACATATGAATTGGATCTAGGATGAAAGAGGCCGCCGACTGAGGCGGCCTCTACGACATCAGCAGCCAAATCAACGCCGCGACGCCAAAGGCGATGGCGACGTATCCGGCAATAGTGATCCGGTCGTATCGCTCGGTCATGCCGAAACTCTCAGGCCAGCGGCCAAAGCCACGTTGACGTAGGTCAAGCTAGGTGGACCGCTGGAGTCCGGGAGATCGGAGCCACTCGCGCATTGTTCACCAATTATCGCTAGTTCGAGACCTCCGAGTCGGGCTGCCCTGTGCCGTCGGCTTCGCTTCTGGCTTCGAACGCCTCTTGCTCCGACTGCGGGCGTCTCCGGAGTAGGCCTACCAGCCCTGCGCCACATGGAGCTACGCAGCCCGATCATCGTCCGAGATCGCTTTGTCAGCTTGCCGAGCGCTGACTGGCGGCAGCGCCGGTTCATTCGCTGCTCGGTCCGGCAACATGTCGCGGCTCGAGCAAGCTCAGCGCGGTGTCGATCTTCGCGAGCAGCTTCTCTTCCGGAGTAGGATCGCCCAGCGCATTTAGCCGCTCGACAGTATCCAGATCGCTGATCGACAACGCCAGGCGTCGGCATCCCTACGCCTCCGCGAGCCAATGGGCCTTCTCGTCTTCCATGGATCTCCAACCGGCGGGTTGCAAAAAGCGCTCAACCGCCCTTCAGCGCGTCCTTGACTTGCGTCGCAGGCCAGCTGTCGCCCACGCGCCTCGCGCGCACCTTTGCGCCACCACCGACCAGGACATGAGACGCAACTTCTTCGTCTGTATCGAGAACCATCAGGTCCGTTTCCGGCTTCCAGTTCAGCGTCAAGTCGAGATCGCCCGGAAAGACCTGCCATCTCGAGCCGTCATCGAGCTCGACGATGTGGCTTTGCAAGTGCACGCGTATCTTCATGATTCAAGCGGCATGCGGCTGCTGCGGGGGGTGTTCGACGGACGCGGAGCGTCGCAGCCGGCCATCCTCGCCATGGCCGCACTTGGCGCATCTCAGCCGAACGTCCTGATGGGAATAGGGGGCGTTCGGGCCCGCCGCCATAGGCCAGGCGCCGCAGTTGGGGCACTTCACCAAAAGGGTATCGGTTTCGATCATCGGCGGCTCCGTAGCTGCGCCCCATTCGAGGGTCAACGTACGGCGGTCGGCATGGTTGCCTGGGTTCGTCCGCTGCCCCTCCCCAAAAAGGGCGCCGTCCCGGCAGAAAAGCGGCCCGCCTGACATGACCGGACGGGCCGCTTCGTGATCATCGTTGTTTGATCAGCGTATGTGAATCAGCCAATAGCCGGCGCCGCCGATCACGATGACGGCGGGAACGGCCCACAACAGAAATACAGGCATCGTTCATCCTCCTTGTCCTTCCGACCGGCCCGAACCATGGCCGACGGATCATCACTGTTCGGTGCAGACCTTGGTGGTCTTCACGGCGGATTCGGCTTCCGTCTTGGTCTTATAGACGCCGTCGCCAACGACCGTCGTGGTGGTAGTTGTCGGCTTTGTGTCGACGACCGTGCATTTCTTAGTCGCGGCATCGCGCACGATGTAGAATTCGGCGGCGCTCGCAGCCTGCGCACCGAGTACAAAAGTGGCAAGGGCGCCGCAGACGATCAGCTTATTCATCTCACTCCTCCATTCTGGCCCCACTCACGAACGGCAGCGTCAAGGCAAAGTTCCGATTGTTCCCGGGGTTGCCGTTGCGCTGCCGCAAAAATCACGGGCTTGGAAAATCACCTGGGCGGAACCAGCCAGCGCGCGCGCTCTTGAGTTTGCTATTCGACCGTGTCCCAATGTGCCTCTGTCTTGCGGACTCCTCGCTATGCGGTTCGATTGAACATGGTCGTTAGATGCCTGACGCTGGCGGTCCTTGTTGCGGGGCTTCTCGCCGGCACCCACGCTTTCGCGCAGGAAGACAAGAAGACCGACGAAGACAAGCCTGCCGATCCGGACACCGGCGAGAGCACCATCGAGGAGAAGACGCTTGGACTTCTGCCGAACCCCTTTCAAAAATACGGGATCAAGTTCGCCGCGACCTACATCGGCGAGACGCTCGGAAATGTCTCCGGCGGGCTGAAGCAGGGAGCGATCTACGAAGGCCGGCTGAACCTTGCCGTCGATGTCGACCTGCAGAAGCTCGCCGGCATCGACAAGCTTACCTTCCACGCCAACATGTTCCAGATTCACGGTGCGGGACTGTCGCGCAACTATCTCGACAATCTCTTCGTCGTCAGCGGCATCGAGGCATTGCCGTCGACGCGACTTTACGAAGCCTACTTCGAGAAGCAGTGGGGTAACAAAAAGGTCTCCCTGAAGTTCGGGCAGCTCGCCGCCGATAGCGAGTTCTTCAACACGAAATATACAGATGTCTTCACCAACGCATCGATGGGGTGGCCGGCAATCACATCTCTCGACCTGCCCAGCGGCGGTCCGTCGCCGCCGTTGGCGGCAATGGGCACCCGGCTGCTGGTCAACATCACGGATCAGCTATCCATTCTTGGCGGCGTCTTCGACGGCAACCAGGCGGGTCCGGGCCGAGGCGATCCACAACAACGCAACCGATACGGCGTCAACTTCCGGATTAACGATCCGCCCCTTCTGCTGGGCCAAATCCAGTACTCCTGGAACAACACGAAGGGCAATCCCAATCTGACGGGCCAGATCAAGTTCGGCGGGTGGCGCCACCTCGGGCCATTCTCCGATCTTCAACTCGCCAGCAACGGCGTTTCGCTTGTGGCGCCGGCCAGCAGCGGCACTCCCCTGATGTTGGCAGGCGATATCGGCGGATGGGCAGTTTTCGAGCAGCAGATTTATCGCGTGCCCAAAAGCGATGAACGGGGAATCGGCGTTTTCGCTCGCATCTCCGGCGCTCCCGCGGACCGCAATCTGATTGATCTCTACGCCGACGCCGGACTCGAGTTCATCGGCCTCAGCGGCAAACGGCCGGACGACAAATTCGGCATCGCTGCTGGCTACGCCCACGTCTCGAAGCGGGCTCAGGCACTGGACGTCGACAATCGCGTACTCTTTGGTCCGACATGGCCGGTGCGCAGCTTCGAAGGACTGTTGACGGCGGTGTATCAATATCAGTTACGGGACGGCTGGACCCTGCAGGCAAATTTCCAATACATCATTCATCCCGGGGGCGGAGCAACGGACCCGGCGGGGCCGATCCGGGCCGAGCGCTCAAGAACGCAACAGTCTTTGGCCTGCGCACGACTTTGAAATTCTAGGAGGCAGATTCCGCCGTTAGGGGTTGTCCAACACCGACACATCGCCTGCCAGGCGGCTTGCGGCCCTCGCGAACGTTCCTGGCGAACCACAGCCCCACTCCGGAGCCCGCGCGGCGTTGGCCCAGTAATGCGAGAGCTCCTGCCCCCAGTGCTTCCGTCCCGCCAGTCCTATCGGGCGGCCTCGTCGCGGGACTCGTGTCGGTTGTTTCTCCGCTCGCATCCTATCTTCGCCGCTCCTCGCAGCACGTTGCTCACGCCACCTGCTCCCGCCCGCCCGCCACATCGTCGGCGCGCCGTGAAGAGCCTCGCGGCCGACCTGCCTCAGCCGCTCGGGCGAGGTGTCGCCATTCGTCGTCCAAAATACTTAAGCTACGTGGGTGCGTGCGCCGGTCTCATAGCGCGACACGTCTTCGCAGATCTCGTCGAGGACGATACGCAGAAGCGCGGTCATTGCCGGATTGAACATGAGGCCCCAAAGGAAAAAGATTGTAACGCAATCACAATCACATGGGCGCCAAATTCAAAAGTGTTTAGCGCCCCAATATCCAGCTAAGTCTACACTCGAGATCCGGCTCGGCAAGCTCAGAAAGTGGCCGCACCGCAGTGCGGATTGAACCTGCCTTCGGTCAAGCTGTTGCGCGGGCCCCGGCGCCGAGGCATTGCGGACAACCAGCACCCAACGCCTGGTTTTCCCGTTGTCGAGCCGGGAAAGAAACGAGAAAGGAATGATCCGATGAGGAAGTTTGCAATGGTGGGGCGACCGGAGGCGTGATCGCCGGCGCGGTCATCGGAGGCTTGCTTCCTCGGCGTATGCCTGGGAACCGGATCCGGGCTACTATGACTACGGTCCAAGGTACTATGGCGCCGGGTACTAAGGCGGACCATACGCCTACGACGACGCATACGATGCTCCGTAATCACGTGCCGAGATCTTTGGTTTCGGCGATGACCCACACACCGCCCTCGGGCCCATTCGCACTTTTGACGATACGGCCGATCCAATGGGGTTCTTTGACAAGCAGATCGATGGGCGGATCGATGATTCCGCAGCGGGCTGGAAAGGCCGTTCGGGTGACTTCCGGCAACCGCACACCGTTTCGTATCGAGGCCATCGACGCGCCACATCCGGGAGCGACGGACGCCACACTATCGGGCCCCTTGGTGGTCCAGTTCCAGCTTCGTCGGACGCGTTGGCCCCCTAATCCGCTGGTGACGCACACGCCCGAGTTCGCGTACTGTCTACTTTTCAAGGTACCGAAAGAAGGCACCCGCAGAATCATTTTCCCAAGGTGCAGTCTTCTCATACGAGACCTTATCCCCGAGGCGCAAGGCTGTGACTCACTGCCGCGCCTCGAACCGGTTCAAGGGGACCTCGTTGCAACGCAGCTCGCCTTTCGACGATGGCATGGTTCAACAGTTCGAGCACCAGGCCAAATGCTGCCAGCTCTTCTTCGTCGATGGCGGCATCATCGTAACTTTCGAGCGTTTCCGCGATGATTGCATCAGCCTCGCGCTGCAGGGCTAGCAGTTCCTCGTTGGTTTCCGCGGTCCGCGCGCTGGAAACCATGGCCAGGAGCCTGTTGCGATGGCTGGTATTTTCCTCCCTTTCGTCCCGATTCAAATAGCGACGCAACCAGGCGCCGGCCGAACCGATCGCGGAGAGAAGCAGGAGAGCGAACCAGAAGTAGTCGCCGTATCTGTCAAGAAAGCTGCGTTCGCTACCTTCGATGACGGCCGCCGCTCCCCGGTGCACGGGCAGCTCGGCATCTTTCTCGGTGTCAGGCTTGGTAATGTGTGCAGCCCCCGGCACTTGTCTGGCAATTGCCTGACGGACAGCGAATAATTGCCGGAAAAAGGCCGCAACCGTCGCTTCAGACAATGTCTTTCGCGCCACGATCAGGTGGCTGACGCTGACCGTCTCAATCTTGTCATCTGGCCAAGCCGGATCGGCATTGAAGACGCCGGGCGGAATTTCCTCGGATTCATACCGCGGGTGCTTCAGAGCGATGGCTTCCGATGTCTCGATCGCGAGAAACTTTGGCGCGCCTCGCACGCGGGTCGTTGCAGCGATGGCATCGGAGGTGATTTTGCTATCGAGCGGACCGACCGCCATGAAAGCATCGAGGGTCGGGTCGCGTGCCAGCTCCTCGATGTGGTCCGTCCCAAAGTGCATAATTGCGAGCTTGTCCGCCTGCACGCCGGAGGTGCTAAGGATAACCCGCAGGAAAGCAGCATTCGCCGGGGTCCGCCCGATTACGCCGACACGATGCCCTGCGAGATCTGCGATCTCCTTGATTTTCGGCGCGTGCTTTCTTTTGGGGGCCTTGCCCGCAAGTCCGGAAGGCGCCCACAGCACAACGAAGTTCTTACGCAGCGTGGCGACGGTCTGCGCGTCGGCGGGCATATCCAGGTCGCCGCGACCGACCGCAAGGTCGGCCCTGCCAGCACGAAGCAACGCGAGGGATTCGACCGCCCCGGCGGCTTTGATCGGGGACAGCTTGACGGTTCTGCTTTCGCTGGCGAAGGCATCGGCCATCGCCTCAACTACTTTGTGATCATCGCTTCCGGGAGGCCCAACCGCGATCCGGAGAACTTCCGGCCGCAGCGCATAATACAGTGCGCCCGCCGCGGCGCCAAAGACTAGAAATCCAACGGCCAGGACAAGCAGCAATGAATTGCTCCTTCTCCGCCGTCGGCGGGCAGCGTCATTGGTTTTATCTGTATTGCTTGACGAGGACATGTGCCGCTGCCAGCCAGAGATCAAAGCGCGTCCTGCTTCCTAGGATATCTGCCGCGAGCGCTTGGTGGCAGCGCGAGTGATGAACAACTAGGCAAACCACGACACGCGCCGTCTTTCTTCGCCTGCTGCGGCGGAATCCTGGGTGCCGAGCAACTTCAGCGCAGTCTCGATCTTGGCGAGGAGCGAGCGCCTGGATTTCGGCTCGCTCGTTCGGGCCGAGACCGGCTTCGAGCCGCGCCGGTAATTGCTCTTTCTGTCCCGGGAGCTTCGCAATAGCAGACATCTCATCACCGCGAAAACGTAATCGACGGCGAAAGGGCCGCTCAGAGAGCGGCCCCACTTCTAATTCACCAGCTCCGGGTGCCGAAGCTGAAACCGATGCTTGGGCCACCGCCGTAGTAGCCGTAGCCGCGATCGTAGTAGTCCGGACCACCGTAGCTGCGGCGGACCACGTAGCCGTCGTCTCCGCCGTAGTAGCGTTGCACATAGCGGGGACCGCGGGTCCGGTAGCAGCGGCCATACTCGTTACAGACAAGACGGACTTGCTCGATGCCCGCAGCCTCAGTCGACGCGATGGCTGCAGGTGCAAGAGAAGCCGCACTCGCAGACGACACCATCAAGGTCGCGGCGAGGGCTCCAAGCGCGATGTTCTTCATGGATATTCTCCTTCCTTGGCGAGATCAGTCGATCTCTTCGATGATGCGACGCTCGTGGGGTTCGACGATGTAGGTCCGGCTGTCCCGGTTGATGTACCGGTACTCGCGAAGGGTCGGATATTCCCGATAGACCTCTTCGGGAAACGCTTCGATCTCCACGCCTTCCGGCACGCGCTCTCCGATGCGGACCTCGGTACGAACCGCGCTGCCGGTGGTGGTGCGACGCTCGCGCTCGACCGGCCGCGCCTTGGCGTGCTTGCGGATGACCTCGCGGTCCTTGTCGCTGAAGGTCGTCTTGCGCTGTTCGGTGCGCGCCGGCGCGGCCGCCGTGGAGCGGCCCGAGTATGGCAGGACCGCGACGATCTTGTAGCTGGAAGGCTCCACGATCACGATCTCGTCCCTCACCAGCACGAAGTTGTAGCCCCGGTACTGGGGCACGATCTCGACGACCTCCGCAGGCAGCGGCTGCAGACGTACATCGCGCGGCACGGCCGTGCCGACCGACAACGAGAAATTCGCGTTGTTGAGCGGTTGCACATTCAGGTGTGAAATCGACGTACTGATCCGGGTCCGCTGCTGATCGTTGATGTTCACGGACGCGTTCACGTTCGTGCTCGACGAGCGATCGGCCGTATTCTGCTGGCTGTTCGGCTGCTGGGCCGTGGTGGTCGAATTGCTACCCGTCGGGGACTGAGCCTGATTGGTGCCCGAAGCCGGTGGGTTCGCGCTCTGCGTCTGATTGTTCGCAGGCGGATTGGTCTGAGCCTGGTTCGAAGGCGGAATAGTCTGGTTGGAGGGCTGGCTGGTCTGCGCCTGGTTGGTAGAGTTATTCGACGTGGGCGCCTGCGTGGTGTTGGTGCCCGTACCGGAGTTGGACGTTTGGCCTGCAGCGCTCTGGCCGGTCGCTGGCGGAGGCTGCGTCTGGGCCGAATTCGTCGAAGGGTTGGTCTGCGCGGATCCCGGAGCGGAGTTGGACGACGGTGTCGACGTCGAAGAGGACGGCGGCGTCGACGTGGAATCCAGTTGACGCTGCGTAGCCGACGGATTGGAGCTCGACGTGCTCGGAGAAGATTGTGCGAGAGCCGAAGTCGCGAGCGCGACTGCGGCGGTCGTAGCCAACAATAAACGCTTGTTCATCTGAAATCCTCCTAATTGGTAATTGGTCGCCGAACAACACCGGACGAAGGGGCAGGTTCCAGAACGGGAAGTTTCGGCAAATCGGCTGAGACGGCGCCGGCGGAAATTCTTCAAGCCGCAAGAAATTAGTCTCGCGACATGAGCAGTGTGCCTTCCAACTGCCGGGAGAAACGGAACTTCGCGCCCGCCTGCCCGTTGGCAGTGACTACTTATAAGCCATTGGAGGAGATACAATGAAGAAGCTGATCGTGTGCGGCGCCCTCGCCGCCTTCGTCCTCGGCACCCAGGCCGCAGGCGCCGCCGAGTTCTACATCGTTCGTGATGCAACGACCAAAAAGTGCACCGTTGTCGACACCAAGCCAACGACGACCACGACGACGGTCGTGGGCGACGGCGTCTACAAGACCAAGACGGAAGCCGAGTCCGCCGTGAAGACCACCAAGGTCTGCACCGAACAGTAAACGGCCATCGCAGGGCCGAGCCGGCCTCGCGAAACGTTCTGAAGGCCATTGAAGGAGAAGATGCCTGTACTTATTTTATGGGGCGTTCCGCCGTGCTCGGTGTTGGCGGCGTCGGCTATTGGATAGTTTCTGCAGCGAACGGTCCGCATGAAAGGCTCGCCCGCAAACCGGGCGATTTTTTTGGACCGTTGGGCCCGGCAGAAAAAAGGGCCCAGCGGGGGCCCTTTTTCCGTGAGTTCTCGCCGCACTAATTGTAGTCCGAGTATTTGAATTGCGGGAGCGCCTTCAATTGCTCCTTGTTGCCGCTCATGACCGCGTGGTCCGGGACCCAATCGTTCGCGTTGCGGTTCGTCGTATTCGTCGAAGCCGCGCCGGTGGTGGTGTCGCGCGAGTTGGTCGAGGTGCTGCTCGAGCTGGTCCGGACCGGCTCTTCGACGAACTTCAGCTTGTCCATCGAGACGGCGATGTCGTGCTCGCCCATGCCCAGAAAGCCGCCGATACCGATCACCACCGCGTTGATCTTGCCGGCCTTGTCGACGAGCAGTTCGTTGATGTCTCCGAGCTTCTCGTTGGCCTCGTTGTAGACGTTCAGGCCTATCAGCTTCGAAGCGCGCCAATTTCCTTTGAGCGCCATCTTCGCATCGGCCGGCTGGCCCGTGACCGCCGGCGCGGCGCGATCGGCGGGCTGGGTGGATTGCGCGAACGCGCCGCCGCCGATCACGGCAGTGCCAAGCAGAGCGACGGCAAGAAAGCTTTTCATCGATTTTCTCCTCCAACGTGAGCCGCACCCGTTCAAGATGCCGGGCCCCAACGCGCGCGATTGCCACTTGTTCCTGATGGCTCTTTCACTCGGAACGGGGCGCAAACCCTGCTTGATGGCGGTCAGGACCCAGTCCACTAACGATGTTCGGTGCTCACGAGCCGGACGACAATTCCCTTGCCTTGGGAGCGAAAGCAAGCCTGCCGAACCTGATTCGAACAGTCTTCCGCTTGCTTCGCGGAGTCGCCGGCTGCTGGACCTCCGGCTGTGGAGGAGGCACTTCGTCCGCAAGAGAGGCCGTCGCGAGAAGAACAAAAGCCGCCCTGGAAAGAATGGTTTTTCGTGCGAGCCTCCTGATCGGCAACTCAACGAAGAGACTCCGAAGCCGTGCCGACTTCCGGGCGAAATATGGTTGACCCCGTCTCGAATCCTTCGCGTCCTCCGCGGCCGAGCAGCTCGCGATATCGGCGTTCGTACTCCTTCACCATCCGGCTCGCGGCGAAGCGCTCCTCGAACCGGGCGCGGACCACTCTTCTGTCCAGCCGGCCCAGTTCGTTCACTGCCCTGATCGCCTGCTCCTCGTTATCCACGATAAAGCCGGTGACGCCGTCTTCCACCACTTCGGGCACCGAGCCGGCGCGGTAGGCAATCACAGGTGTCCCGCACGCCATCGCTTCGATCATGACGAGCCCGAACGGCTCCGGCCACCCGATCGGAAACAGCAACGCGGCGGCTCCGGCGAGGAACGGCTGCTTCCCGATTTCGTCCACTTCGCCGACAAGTTGGATCTCCGCGCCATCGATGTTCGGCTCGAGCTTCTTCTTGAAGTAGGCTGTCTCCGCGCGCGGTATCTTGGCCGCTATCCGCAGCGGCGTCCGCGCGGCGCGTGCGATGCGTATGGCGGCCTCCGGTCCCTTGTCCGCCGTCAGCCGCCCGAGGAAGGCCAGGTACGAACCACGTTCGCAGGACGGCCTAAACAGATCATTGGGCAGCCCATGCTGGATTGTCGCGATCCAGTTCGCATCCGGAAGTGGTCGACGCTGGTCGTCGGAAATCGCGACGAAGGCCGCGTTTGGGAAAGCCCCGATCACATCGGACAGCCCGGGAAGGTCGAGCCGGCCGTGCATTGTCGTCAGGAACGGCACGCCGGTCCGGCTTAGCACCGGAAGAGGCAACCAGTCGACGTGGGAGTGGATCACGTCGAAATCGCCCGCGCGATCGGCGATGGCTTCGATCAGCAGCGCGCATGCGGCGTTCGGATCCGTTCCCCTTCGCCCCAGGCGCAGCGCACGCGGCCAGACAGGATGGAGCTTTGCCTTTGTCTTCGAATCCCCGCTCGCGAACAGGGTGACGTCGTGTCCGAGCTCGACCAGTTCGTCGACAAGCCAGGCGATCACGCGCTCCGTGCCGCCATAGAGCTTCGGCGGAACGCTCTCGGCCAATGGAGCAAGCTGGGCGATCCGCATGCTAGGCCCCGACCACGGACTGCATGGCAATCACAACGACCGCGGAACTGAGGTATGAAATCGCCAGCAGCGTCCAACTGGGCTTTGTGCTTTCGCAGACCATCCGCGCGACGAACATCTTCACGCCCGTCAACCTTCGTCTTCGGGAGGCTGGTGCAAGTAGGCTATCCCGAAGCTGGCGAGACCTTCGGCATCGCTCTCTCGCTCTTCCCGTCTCCTGTGCAAATAGCGCTCGAGCAGGCAGCGGCGGCTGTCGTGAACGTCAACGTCAGGGTGCGCCGCCCGGTATACGATCCAGGCCGTCTCTGCCGCCCTTCTCACCGTGACTTCGTCGACCATCCTCACGCTCCAAGCGACCGCATCCAGTCGCTGCCAACTCAGCGCGATGGCGAAAGTTTCCAATTTTCCCCGAAATCTTCGACCTTTGGTGGAGAAGCGCTCGACAGGCCGATCAGAAAGCTTTCGCCCGCGGCGTGATCGCGGATCCGATTCAGCGCGATGATCTGGCCATATGGCCCCTAAGCACAGCTCCGCAAAAACCGGTCGACGGCGCGAAAAGTGTCATAGACGGTGGATTCTTATGAAAGGCACGCGATCAGCTAGCGCGTCGATTCTTTGCCCCAGGTGATCAACCAGCAGCTTCGCACCGACAGTCATGCAGCCCCAAGGCACTTGGACACTTGAACAGAGATGCCGCCAATTGCGGCCCTCGTGTTCGGCGGAGTAAAACGCCGCGGAGACCTCGAGCGATGCCAGAAGATATGGCGCCATCAAAAATCCTGCGCGAGACGATCGGCTTCATCAGCTTGACAGTCGCTCGGGTCGCCGGACGGCATTGACCGTCGGCGGGTCGATCATCGCGACCATACCGACATTGTTTCCGGTGGCGAGCGGCTTCGAGCGCCACCATGGCGCCATTGCAGCCTCGCCTGCGGCGCGCTTCTGGGCCGCTCGGGTGGCAAGGATCGTGGTCGCCGCCCGGGCGCGCGCCAGCTCCTTGGTTCGCCTTCCGGTTATCCTGAAGCGGTAAGCCACCGGTCCTTTCCTTTTGGGCGTTTTGGGCGGGAAATGGTTAAGCTGACGTTCAAGCCAACGTGCCGACCAGCACCAGGCGGGCCGGCGCCACTGGCATGGTCCTGACTCGACGAAAACCAAAAGCATCGCATACCAGGCGAGGGTCGTGCCGATCAGGAGCCGCGCCGAGGCGGACGCTGCCGATGCGCGGCTGCCGCATGCGACTTATGCCGGGTTTCATCAGCCGGCCGCCACCCGCGCCGGCGGCGGCCGCTGGCATTTTGGCGGTTTTTCTCGACATCAGGCGAACCGGTTTCTGCCACGTTCACCGTCCGAAGCAAACACGCAGTGGCTGAGATGGGCGCTGGCGAGGCATCAACGGCGAGACACCCCAACGGCGCCGGGCCGTCCGCCATGAGCTCAGCGCACCGCTGATCGCCAATTTGGAAAACTGGATGCGTGAGCAGCGTGCCAAGCTCTCACGGCGGAACGATGTCGCTAAGGCGATGGACTACATACTCAAGCGCTGGAGTGCGTTCACCCGCATCCTTGAGGACCGACGCATCTGCCTGTCGAACAACGCCGCCGAACGAGCCCTGCGCGGCATTGCCCTCGGGCGGAAGTCGTGGCTGTTCTGTGGCTCCGACCGCGGTGGCGATCGTGCCGCGATGAGGTACGGCCTGATCGTAACGGCCCTATGCCGAGCGCGGCATAGGCAGGTTTATGCCGCCCGCCGAACTATGCCGAGCCGGGTCGTTTTCCCCAGGTTTCTGGCTGACCTGCGTTTGGTCGGTTCGGCATAGTTCGTTCTGTGCCTCCGCTTTCAACAGCGGAGAACAGGAAGATGGAAGCTGAAGAGTACTTGGGCAGAAGCCGACTGTACCGGCGTCTCAGAATCGGGCCGCACGGACGGCTGGTCGAGTGCTACGCCGTTCGTCTCGTCGAAGAGAGGCTCGTTCGGCACGGCGCGTGGCGTTGCCTCAACGTAGTTGGCGGGCTCCTGAGTTGGATCGCGGGCCGTCGCTACAACCTGGTCGATCTCGATGAGCAGGTCGTTGAGCGGTACCTCCGACATCGAGGCGGGAGGCAGTCTATCCAACCCGGTGACCGAGCTGCGCTCAAGCGATGGTTGACGGTGCTGCGCGAGGAAGGCGCGATCGCGCCGTTGGTGCTACCGCCTCTCACCCCGCACGAACGGATCTTCAAGGAATTCGATGCCTACCTGCGATCGGAGCGCGGCTTGGCCCCGAGGTCCATCGTCCGCCATCTCCCAGTCATCCGCAGGTTCCTGCACGAGGTGTGCTCCGGCGGCGCCGGCGCCCTGGGCAAGATCAGCCAAGAGGACGTGATCCGCTACGTTGAGCGCCACGCCCAGGATTGGAGCCCGGGAACAGGCAAGGCGATGTGCTGGTCGTTGCGTGCCTTTCTCCGTTACCTCCACCATCGAGGGCTGAACGCGCGCCCGTTGGCGGATTGCGTTCCATCGATGCGCCGATGGAAGCTCGCAACTCTACCGACCTTTCTGCCTGCCGCTCAGGTGCGGAAGGCTCTCGACAGTTGCGACCGAGAGACGGTGATGGGACGGCGCGACTACGCCATTCTGTTGTTGCTGGCCAAGCTCGGCCTGCGGGCCGACGAGGTTGCGACGCTCACCCTCGACGATATCGACTGGCGCGCCAGCGAGATACTCGTTCGCGCCAAGGGCCGACAGCGTGCACGAATGCCGATACCGCCAGACATTGGCGCGGCTATCGTTGCATATCTGCGCAATGGCCGCCCAAAGTCGTCGTGCCGACGGCTGTTCGTCCGCACACTCGCGCCACACGTCGGCTTTGCTTCCGGATGCGCGATCACCATGATCGCCAAGGCCGCTCTCGATCGCGTTGGAATCGAAGGTTGTGCCCACCGCGGCGCCCATATCTTCCGACACAGTCTCGCTACCGAGCTTCTCCGATCTGGCGCGACCTTGTCGGAGATCGGACAGTTGCTGCGGCACGAGAACCACGACACCACCCGGATTTACGCGAAGGTCGACATTGACGCGCTGAGAACATTGAGCCTGCCCTGGCCGGGAGGCGTGCAATGACCGATCTGCGCTCCGCACTCGATAAGTACCTGAGCATGCGCAAGGGGTTTGGATACAAGTACGCGCACCAGACCCGTCGGCTCGCCGACTTCGTCGCCTTCATGAAGAAGCGCAAAGCCAGGATCATCACGACGAAGCTGGCAATGGAATGGGCAACGCTGCCGCCCGATCGTCATGCATCCTGGGCGCTGCGATTGAGCGACGTGCGCGGGTTCGCGCGCCATGTCGCCAACTTCGATCCGAGAACGGAGGTCCCGGCCGTCGGCATGCTGCCCGGATGGAAGCGCGCCAAGCCCTATGTCTACAGCGACGCGGAGATCGATGCGTTGCTGAAGGCAGCGCTGGCTCTGCCGCCATCGGGCGGGTTGCGCCGATGGACCTACCATACCCTGTTCGGGCTGATCGCAGTGACGGGCATGCGTATATCCGAGGCGATGGGCCTGGAGCGTGATGACGTCGACCTCGACGCCGGCGTGCTGACAGTCCGGCTGACCAAGTTCGGCAAGTCGCGGCTCGTGCCATTGCATCCGACGACGAGAACCGCGTTGCGCGACTACGCCCACCGGCGCGACGCGATGCTCGGATCACGCTGCGGCTCGACCTTCTTCGTTGCCGAACAGGGAGGCCGATTGCTGCACCAGTACGTTCATCGCGTCTTCTGGCGATTGTCCCGAGAGATCGGGCTGCGGCGCCCAGGTGATCGTACCGGGCCACGCGTGCACGACTTCCGTCATCGCTTCGCCATCCGGACGCTGCTCGACTGGTATCGCGAAGGCAAAGATGTCGAGCAACAACTCCCAGTGCTCTCCACTTACCTCGGCCACGCCTGCGTGCGCGATACCTACTGGTATCTCTCGGCCTGCCCCGAGTTGATGGAAGAAGCGGCGCGGCGTCTCGATCGGCGATGGGAGGTGACGCCATGAAGCCCGCCTGCAACGTCGCCACGTTGATCGAGCGCTTCTTCACCGAGCGCCTCATACGCCAGCGCAATGTTAGCGGCAACACGATCGCCTCCTACAGAGACACGTTCCGGCTGCTGTTCATGTTCGCACAGGCGCGGCTGCGTAAGTGCCCATCGGCGCTGACGCTCGCCGATCTGGATGCAACGTTTATCGGCGCGTTCCTCACCGATCTCGAGGTAAAGCGCGGCGCCAGCGCGAAGACGCGTAACCTGCGTCTGACGGCCATCAGATCCTTCTTCAGGTTCGTGTCCTTCGAGGAACCGGCACACAGTGCGCTGATCCAGCGCGTGCTCGCCATACCGAGCAAGCGCCATGACAAGCGGCAGGTTCACTTCTTGACGCGCCCCGAGATCGAGGCCGTTCTCGCCGCGCCCGATCGAACGACGTGGCTTGGTCGCCGCGATCACACCTTGCTGCTGGTCGCGGCCCAGACGGGCTTGCGCCTCTCAGAGCTGACTGACCTCGACCGGGATGCCGTCCACCTCGGGCCTGGTGCACACGTACGATGCGTCGGTAAAGGGCGGAAGGAGCGGACCACTCCGCTGACCACACTCGCGCGGTGTGCGCTACAGGCATGGCTCAAAGAACCGTTGCGGAAAGGAGCAACAGCGTTGTTCCCGAACGTACACGGGGGCCGGCTCAGTGCCGATAGCGTCCAGTCCCTGCTGAGAAAGCATGTTCGTGTCGCTCACAAGAGTTGCCCCTCTTTGAAGGCCAAGAGCGTGTCGCCGCACGTGCTGAGGCACAGCGCTGCGATGGAACTGCTGCAAGCCGGCGTCGACTGTTCCGTGATCGCGCTGTGGCTCGGTCATGAATCGGTCGAGACGACGCAGACGTACCTGCACGCCCACCTCGCCCTCAAGGAAGCCGCCCTGGCGAAGCTCAAGCCGTACGAGCGCGGCAAGCGAACCCGCTTCCAGCCGAACGACCGCCTACTCGCCTTCCTCGAGACGCTCTGAACGACCAGACTATGCCGAATGGAATGGGGGCTGCCCTGCACGCGATCGCCGGTGCCAGCGTGACAACGGCGTGCCATACCAAATCCGTTCGGCATAGTTCGGCGGGCGGCATAAACGGCCAAGATGAACGACCTCGATCCACAAGCTTGGCTCGCCGACGTCCTGGCGCGCATCGCTGCACATCCGGTCCAACGGCTCGACGAACTCCTGCCCTGGAATTGGCGCGGCCAGAACAAGCAAGCCAATCAGGCTGCCTGAGTGAGCGCTACGCGGTCCTCACCGGATGCTTACTGCAAAACAGCTGCTCTCGCCGCTGAGCTACGTCCCCAATTGCTTTTCAAAATCGCCACTTGGACACAAGAATTTGGCTTTCCCTGCTGGACTCGAACCAGCGGCCTCGGCCTTCGGACAGGCGGGCTCTGGCTTCACTAAAAGTCAAACCGCCGCGGAGGTGCTCAGCGCCAAGCCTTCTCGTTTTTCTTTTCGTAATCATTGAAGGCCTTCTCAAGCCCGCCTAGGACCTCGGCGGACGTCTCGAACATCGCCTTCAACTGCGGATCGTCGACCTTCTGGATGTCATCGCGCAGGTGGTTCCGGATGTCTTGGAGCGCCTTTTGCATCTTCTGCGTATGGTGCCGGGGCTCGCGGTCTGCCGCACTTGCCATGATCAGTCTCCTTGTTCCTTAGGGCAGCGCCGGACACAGCAGCATCCGGCGAACGGCGGTTAACCGATTGCCGAAAGCGGCGTTCCAATTACGAAACTCGATAAAGGCGGAATGAATACAGAATTTGCTTACTGGATTTAGCGGCCGCTAACGTGACCGCCTCGACGCGGCGACGCGCGATGAATCCTTTTGCGAAATCGCAATTCACACCTGAAATTGCGATGCAACCCAAAGCGCGCAAACGCCTCTCACGTCACGATCTCAATGTGATCGCCGCGCCTTCCGCACGGCCGCGGGCCTGACATCCTAATAAGCCTCGTCAGGCCGGCGCACCGATGCATCGATCGTTAGCGCTTCGCGGGCGGGCCGCTCTTATTTCCTGGCAGGCCTTTGATGTTTGAGGGATCCTGCTGTCGCACGTGCTGATTTTGAGGGTTTGAACCGACTGTGCCCTGGCCCGGCGCGGGGCCGTTCTTGTTTCCGGGGGCGCCGCTAATGCCGGTTCCTGAATTCTGCGCGCTCGGAGAATTCGTGGCGCCGGTTGAGCTAGTGGCCGGCCGGCCAGGCGGCGTAGCGGCCATGCCTGGCTTTTCCTGCTCGCCGACGTAGCCAGATTCACCGGAATTGCGTGTCTTAACGCCCTTGTCAGCTTCGCTTTGTTGGCTCTGGGCCGCGGCTTGTTTGACCGTCATCGGCGTCGCCGCGATGACTGCGGCTGCAAGCGCGATAATGCATGTCCTCATGAGCATTCTCCTCCAGATTGCCTCGCACATATAACCCCCTTCGCCAGCCTGATTTCCTTTGGCCACAAAGAAAATCTCAGGGCATAGCGGTGATCAAGATGCTAGTCAAAGCGCTGCGCTCTCCGATGGGCCCTGCTCCGAACACGGGGTGATGATGGTGGCTGTCCCCCGGTAGATGATGAAACGGGGTCACGACTTGAGTCGGCCCCAAGCATCTAAAGACGGAGGACAGCCGTGCTTTGCTATTTCGACAGCCGCTGGCGCAAGGCGAGGTCATCCAAATCGGGGAATGCGGATTTCGCCGCGCGACCACGGAGTATGCTGCCAGCTGTTCGCATGGCTAAGCTCCTGATCAGACCCAGCTGGTCCTCACTCGGAGTATGTTGGCCGTGGGTTGAGAGTATACCCACTAGGGCGCCCGAGTGGGTCATGAGCGGCGTTGACTGTACGGCCTTAAAACCGGCGCGTCCGGCGATGTCCCGAAAAGGCAGAAATCAAAGGTCCATTGTGACGTCATCGAGAATGACGGGCTGCCGATTGAACAACGCACGACCGCAAGCACACCCATCCCTGATCGTTACACTGAGAAACTCTTCAGAAAAGCCCTGCTGAGCCATGATCTCCAGATGGCCCGTCTTCCAGTCGAGCAGTTGAATGTTGCCGAGCTCTTGGCCGGTAATAACCAATGCCTCGCTCAAAGCCGATTGGAGGAGCGGCAGTTCCGAAACGTCATGCATCTTCGCGATGCCTTCCGTGCACGAACTATTAGGTGGGCGCTTTTACATTGGGCTTGAGAATTGAGAGCGACACCCTCTCCTCGATCAAAGCGCGAGATACCAAGATTTTCTCGTGAGTTTCCCTTAGAACCTCGCGCGCTTCAAGAATCGCCCTGTCAGCAGAGCGCAAGAGCGCCTCTGACGACAAAGGAGGAGAACCCGCTTTCTCAGCCCTTCTGGCCAGAACAGAAGTCGTTGCATCGGTGACATGATGGACTACCGCAACGATCGCGCCATTGTCATCGAGAACCGGCCAGTTCTTAGGGTGCCAATAACGGACCTGCCAAGGGCGTCCTTCAGGCTGGATGTCATATCGTTGCATGCGCATCACCTGACCGCGTTTTTCGTGAAGAACTTTGCCAAAGGACTCGGCTAGATTTGCAACGCCGTCGGCAAATGTCAGGTGTGGATTGTCAGGGAAGGCGTCGAACATATCCAAACCGGCTAACGTATCTCGCGAGCGGGAGACGCTGCCGAGATAGGCCTCGTTGGCGTTAACAATCTTCAGATCCGGCGTGAGCAGAAGCATAGGTACAGGGGAATGCTCAAATGATCGATGCCACGCATCGTGTGCGCCGGCCATCAGAGCTTTTGGTGAGCGGAAGTTCGGTTGCACAGTCGTCATTATTGAACCGGTCTCTGAGATGCGCCCTTACTCTACTAGCTGAAACCGGCTTTTACGCCAACCGAGGCGACACCGTGGGATTACGGCATTCGCTGGGAACCATTCTGGCCCCATAGCTCCCCAGGCGCGTTGCTTCGGCTCATCTCCCGGAAGAACGTTCTTCGGGCGCAGATCGCTTTCTACCGTCCTTTGTCGGATCGAGAATGAAGATCTCGCGGACGAAGCCGCCGCGGCGCTTGCAGGCTTCAAATCGGGGCGGCTGTCCTTTTGGGGCCGCCGCTGCCTTCTCAACAGCCGACGTCGCTGATGCGCTGATAGCCACCGGCCGGCCGAAAGCCAGATTCACACCCCTCACATCTACGCTGCGCAAAGGCGCGATGGAATTCGACGATGAAGATGAAGTTGGACCGCGACAGGTCCTACCCGGACCGAGGGAATTGCACAAATCCACAGCTCCTCAACGATGACGAGAATTGTCTTGCTTGAGCAAATTCCTCACCCGCCGCCGCTCTTCTGTGATTGTTGGAAGAGACATGCCAAGGATGCGCGCACGTTCAAGAACGGAGTTAACTGGTCGTCTCAGCGCGACTGCGATGCGGTTCGCACTAGCCCGAGCGGCGATCATCGCTTTAAGTCGTTCAATTTCCTCGGGGGTCCACCTTCGATAATGCATGTCCGTAAATGGCTTGAAGTAACATACGTTCCTCGGTGACAACGGTCCAAACTAGGAAACGCATTTCGACTGGAACGCCCGGTGCTATCTGGAGACTACTTTCTCCGTCCCACCCGTCATAGGCCATGCCCTATACCGACGCTAACTCATATTGGGAGGGGTCTCATTGAGTAGCTCACTCACATCCGGCTGCTCGATCTCTGCATTGATATTTGCGGATCTGTTGCATCCGCAGAGCATACCGGCACCGCGCGTGCAGCCGAGGGGTTCGCCGGTCCAGGCGAGGAGCGGATGGCTCTCGCAAACCCAGCCAAGACCGTGACGAATGGAACAATTCAGGTTGGTCACAACGTGTCGGGGGTACGAAGTGGAGAGCCTTTATCCTCGTTGATCAGCTCTTGCTCGGCTAAGTGCCAAAAATCTTCGTCTCGTCCTTCCGGTTTGCCGGCCTTTTCCCAGAGCTGGTAGGCACGCGCAGCTACGGCTTCATCGGATTTCTTCTAACCCTCAACGAGCGGGAGCAACATGCGTTCCTGCCTTGAACGAACTTACTCGTAGCAGCTCTTTGCCGTGACATCGCGATAGTCGATCTCGGCGACGAACGGCAGCTCAAGCCATGTAGCGTTAAGCTTCCTAATCGACTTGGTGAGCTTTGACTTCGAGCTCACGACTGTATGGAGCTGCTTTCGGATGGCTGCACGCAGTCTGCGACCAGCCGGTGCCGCCGATGTAAGCCAGCTCCTTACCCTTATGAAGCCGATAACGGGAAATTTTCGCGTTGTACTGTCTTCCCGGTAGGAACTGGTGCACACTTTGTAACTTAGAGCATTTTCATCACCTTTCGCAGGGGAAGTCCGATGGGTATCCTACGGCAGAAAATTGAAGGGATCGAAACGATTGCAACTAAGCTGTGCCGCTGCGGCAAGCAGGCCGAACTGATCCGGACAATGCTGAACGTGCACAATGGCCGACATGTTCGCATGTTTGAATGCAAAGGCTGCAGCGGACGAACCTGGGACGACTAAGAGCTGTTTCCCTGCTACGCTGTCATGCAGGTGGGTCCTTGGAGCGACACACATAATCTCGCCTCGCACCATCTTTCCCAACCCCCGTCGGACCAGACCCGGCGGGGGTATTAGTAGAAGCCAGTACTTGCGCCGCGAACCGCAAATGCTGCGGAGCGCTACTACCTTTGCGCCACGCCGCTCGGATGGGGATCCCATATAACTTGGATTTGTGTCGTGCAATTTTGCGCGTAATTGCTCTCGCAGCCACTCAAGAACGCAGCAACGCTGGGGTATCGATGGATGACATCTTTCTTCAAGAGCAGAGGGTTGAACGTCGCCGCATCAAGCGTTCCGTGATCAACCGAAGTGCGCTGGTGTCCTTCTCCATGAGAGGGAGATCAATGCCATGCGTGGTCCGCGATGCCACGAACAGCGGTGCGAGTCTGCGCCTACCCGGAGCCACCGTCATTCCGACAAGCTTTCATATCTCCTTTGGCAATTTCGCGTCGTCCCGAGCTTGTCAGCTCATATGGCGAGACGGCGACTTCCTCGGAATTCGATGGACCCTTCAAGGGGAGTTGCTGGCCCGCGACGCTGCCGACTTGCCGGTCTTCTTTGCTTCATAGCTCACCCCGTAATCCTACGCGCCGGCGACGCGCGCAAGGTCCTGCTTGCGAATGCCCAGCCTGTCGCCTCACTTCCGCTACGGGCCATCAGCACAGACATAGCGAAGAAATGTGCTACTCCTTGCGTCCTGCAGTTTGGAACTGTGTAACATTCGGCGCAGGCGGGTTCGGGAATTGCTTGACCGATAATAGATACTCTTCAACGACTTTAAGCGCCGGTTCACTGGCGAAGGGAAACAACCCAAAGACGTTGAGGTCTTCGTGTGGATCCATCTCTATGTTGAATATCTTCGGGTAGCCGGCCATCCCTCTCACTGGGCCCATCCGACAAAGGTACGCCTGCCGCAACACCAACGTCGTGCATGGACTACTCGCGGTGAACGAATTTCAAAGTTACGAGCGCCGCCCAGGAATCTCTCGGCGGCTTCCTAGCGCCGAATTCAGCAGGGGAGGAGCGCGGCTTAACACCTTCGTTGGTCGATATGACAATCGAACATCTGAAGCGGTGGTACGTTCGCAGCGACACAACCGTCAAATATTGATCTAGATCAATCGGGCCAGGTCGCCGCGGCGCCACCGGCGCCGACATCAATTGGAAGAAGCCATGAGCGTATGGCTACGCTCGCCTGTTAACCATCGGCGATCGCTCGCGCCCCCAAGGTTTAGCGGCTTCTCTCGCGCAGGATTCGGCGCGATCATATGCGATGGGCCCAAAACACCACCCTGCCCCACTCTCCGGTGGCGACCGCAAGGCACTCACCAAGGAGCTGGCGCGCCCCCGGGGTGACGACGATACTCGCCACGCGATCGGCCGAGAAGCGCGCCGTCGGCGAAGCGCTCATCCGAGAGGCCGACGATCTGCGCTGCCAGAGCCGGAACGAAAAGATGTGGGCCGACGGCGGCCCGGTCGACCCGTCGCCCTCGATCGACCAGGCGGTCAACGCCGGCTATCCGTGGCTCGAGATCAAATGCTCGCGGTGCAAGGCGCCGCGCGCGGTTGACCTGGCCGCACTGCGACACGTGCCGACCACCCACTTGCATGACCTCGCCGGGCGCCTCCGCTGCATGAAATGCGGCAAGGCCGGCAAGCGGCCGGCCGCCGAGTGCTGCAGCTGTAGTATTGGGCCGGCCCGAAGTACGCCAAGAACCATGGCTGGCATGAGTACCACGAGAGCGGGACGTTCGTGAGGATACTTCAGCCATGCAAAGACCCGTTCGCGTGATGGCCTAGAGAAGTAGCCCCAGCGCGGGGGCGTCGCTGGAGCTCGGCTTCCGTCGTTGTTCGAATGCCGCGGGGGGCAGTGCGACCCGCCAATGGACCTGTTCCTGTGCTCCCCAACAGGCCGCCCGCATTTCAAAAAGCGGGGCCACTAGGAACGCGCCTCCGAATTTCGCTTTGAAATGTTAGGAAATGAATGGGCGCGCTCAATGCCTCGGTATTACTTCGATTTAAAGGATGGCAACGGAACAACCCCTGACGAGGAAGGCCTCGATCTTCGGGATCTGGACGCGGCACAGGACGAGGCTGCGCGATCTTTAGGAGGCATGGCCCATGATGCCGTAGCGACCCTCAGCGGTAGCGACGCTGAGCAAATGGAGATCGAGGTCCGGGACGACAGCGGCCCCGTTATGACGGTCCGCTTTTCCTTCGCGATCAGCCGCAAGAAAATGAGCTAACCTCAAACTGCACGCCCGGGAAGAGCACTGAGGCCGAGGGCTCGTCCCACTCCTCATCAAAGCGAGACTAGAACCGCGCCGGCCGCCCCCTGTTCCAAAAAAAGGCCCCAGCGAGGGGATTGGCTGGGGCCTAGACTGATTGCCGAACCGCTGTCCGCCAGGATGCAGCGGTCGTCATTTTAGGGCTGTAAAAATACGAAATGAAAATCACCTGCCCCATGCCATTGAGGATCTTGGCAAAGTTGGGTTCCCGAAATAACCGAGGTGAATCTCGCGCCCGGCGGGAGCGCACTTCTGTATCGATTTGTTACAGCAAGAAATCCTACTTTCTCGCAGGGCGAACACGCACCTGATGGTTCAGTCAGCGCGGGAACTTAGTTCCCTTTCCCGCGTTGCTTGTGCATCATCGGCCAAGGCCTTTTCTGTGGGCGCTGGTGACTGAGAGACACTCTCGTGCTCCCGCCTGCGAAGGGGAGGGAGTGTCTGATGCCGCATGTCAAGCTAATCGCGCGTTTGCTGTCCGTCGTTGAGCTGTCCGAGCAAGACAAGGTCCGGCTCCAGCAGATGCCTCACATCATCAAAACATTTAGAGACGGCGACCGCGTCGCACGGCAAGGCGACGTGCCCGTGCATTGTGCCGTCGTGATGACTGGAATGCTGTCGCGTCGAAGGGTTGTTTCCGAACGCAATCAAATATCGTCCATCTACGTACCGGGGGACGTACCTGATCTCCATACGCTGCATCTGCCCGT
>NZ_JADFUD010000083.1:0-31369 GCF_054820065.1 Bradyrhizobium sp. UFLA06-06 | reverse complement strand
GATGTGTATAAGAGACAGGCTGCAGGTGATCTACGCGACCGGCTTCTCGCCCGTCGAGGCCCGTCCGGTGCCTGGCAGTCTCACCTTGCACAAGCCCTACCAACCCGACCGCATCGTCGAAGCGGTCAGACAAATGGGAAAAGAAAGACGGCCTCCTTCCATCAGCTGACGGCGCTCCTTGCGGTCCGTCGATCGCCAATAGCTGACTTGCGGACATCTGCGGTGTGGCTTCCGCTTCGCCAAGGAAATCATTCAATGCGCGCAAATCTGCCCATAGGCTCTACGTCCGCGAATGCTCAACCAAGCGGCAATTGGTTCGCCCGGCTGGCAGTTGCGACCTCGCGCATTTCCGGCCGACCGACGACCTTTCTGCTGGCAGTTGCCGTCGTACTCGTGTGGGCGATCACAGGTCCCTTATTCGGCTTCAGCGATACCTGGCAGCTCGTCATCAACACGGGCACGACAATCGTGACGTTCCTGATGGTCTTTCTGATCCAGTCAACGCAGAACCGCGACACGCTGGCCTTGCAGTTGAAACTCGACGAATTGATCCTGGCGACCAAGGCCGCAAGCAACCGCATTGCGGGCATCGAGGAGGCGTCGGATGAAGAAATCAAGCAAGCGAAAGTCGAGATGCTCGAGCGCGCCGGCTGATCCGGATCGGCTCGCAGGACCGGGCATCTCCACTGCATTCAGGCCTCGCAAACCGGACCGCGGCCCGGCGACGTTAGAGGAACTGCACGATAAAGGGCGATTCAGGGAGTCCTGATGGCAGGCACAATCAAACGAAATAACGTTCGCGTTCGCGGCGCCGGCCACCGGACGATGATCTTCGCACACGGCTTCGGGTGCGACCAGAACATGTGGCGCTTTGTGGCTCCCGCGTTCGAAAAGGATTTCATGACCGTTGTGTTCGACCACGTCGGCGCCGGCGGCTCCGACCTCTCGGCCTACGACAGCGCCAAATATTCGACCCTGTCCGGCTACGCCAAAGACGTGGTCGAAATCGGCACGGAGCTCGGATTGAAGGATTCCGTCTTCGTAGGACATTCCGTCAGCAGCATGATCGGCGTGCTGGCCGCCCGACAAGCCCCCGGGATGTTCGGCAAGCTCGTACTCATCGGCCCGTCACCCCGTTACATCGACGACGATGGATACGTTGGTGGGTTCAGCGCTCAGCAGATCGAGGAATTGCTCAGGTTTCTCGACTCGAACCACATGGGTTGGTCGATGCAGATGGCGCCGATGATCATGGGCAATCCCGACCGACCGGAATTGGGTCAGGAGCTAACCAATAGCTTCTGCAGCACGGATCCCGAAATCGCCAAAGCGTTCGCCCGGGTGACCTTCACCTCCGACAACCGCGAAGACCTCGCGGAGGTCTCCCTTCCGACCCTCGTTCTCCAGTGCAGCGAGGATATTATCGCCCCGCCGGAGGTCGGCGAGTTTGTCGCCCGCAATATTCCCAACAGCCGGATGATCGTCCTGGACGCGACCGGGCATTGCCCAAATCTGAGCGCGCCGGAAGAGGTCATCGCGGCGATGCGACCTTTTGTCTAGTGCGCGCCTCCGATCCCCAGTTCAAGGACATGATCGACAACGCGCCCTGCGGTTACGTCACCCTGCAGCCGAACGGCCGGATCGAGTACGTCAACCTCACCTTCCTGGAATGGAGCGGACATACGGCGCCACAGATGATCGGGAAGTGCTTCAGCGATTTTCTGACCATGCCGGGCCGCATCTATTACGAAACCCATATCGCGCCGCTGCTCCGAATGCAGGGATCCTTCGACGAATTCGCCATCGACGTGTTGACCGCCGCCGGTACGCCGCTGCAGATGATCGCCAACGCGAACGAGCGCCGCGATCCGGAAGGAAGGCTGCTGCTCATCCGTCTAGCCCTGATCAAGGCGACGGATCGGCGGCGCTACGAGCACGAGCTTCTGGCCGCCCGAGAATTGGCGATTGGCGCCGAGAAGGCGACGCAAGAACTGCTGCGGCTCGAGCACGAAACCTCCGAGTTGCGCGAACAGTTCATCGCCGTGCTCGGTCACGATCTTCGCAATCCTCTCGCCTCCATTAGCGCCGGCGCGAGAATTCTCGACCGAACCGTCCATAGCGAAAAGGAACACCAGATCATCGCCATGATGCAGACCACGGTCATGCGAATGGCCTCGATGATCGACAACGTCCTCGACTTCGCGCGCGGTCGGCTGGGCGGCGGCATTACCCTGGAACGCGATGCAAGAGCGCCGCTCGAACCTGCCCTTGCCCAGGTGGTCGACGAACTGAGACTGGCCTCACCCGGCCGGGTCATCGAAACCGAATTTGCCATCGACGAGCCGGTGAACTGCGATCGCATCCGCATCGGCCAGCTCCTCTCCAACCTTCTCGGCAACGCGGTGACGCACGGAGCAACCGACAAACCCATCGTCGTTCACGCCGAGACGCGAAAGGGATCGTTTGAACTCTGGGTCGCCAATGCGGGTGAGGCGATTCCGGAAACGGTGATGGAGAAGTTGTTCGAACCGTTCTTCCGCGGCAAAGCTCGTGCGAGCAAGCAGGGGCTTGGATTGGGGCTCTACATCGCCTCTCAGATCGCAAAGGCCCATGGGGGCGCTTTGACCGTTGCATCGAACTCCGCTGGGACCCGCTTCACCTTCTCTATGCCTCTTTCGTAGCCTGCCAGCACTGGCCTTGCCTCGCCGGCGGCACGTCCTCAATCCATCACCGAGACGCGATACTGCGATTATCCTTCGAGGACGTGCCCCAAAGCCTTTAGCGGACGGACGCGATCGCTGACGATCTTCAGGATGGCCAGCATTGGAACGGCCAGGATCGCGCCGGGCACCCCCCACATCCAGAACCAGAACACCAGCGACAGGATGATCAGCACGGGATTCAGGGTGAAGCGTCGCGCAAGCAGCATGGGAGTCAGGGTCTCGCCCTCGGCGAGGTGGATGCAGAAGTAAAGAACCGCCGGCAGCAAGGCCCACCACAAGCTGTCGAAACTCAACATTCCGGCCAGCAGGAAGATAACGGTTCCCAACAACGGCCCCAGAATTGGAACGTAGTTGAGCAGGAAGGCAGCGGCTCCCCACAACAAGGGATCTCCAAGCCCGCAGAGGTACATCGCAGCCGCCGTCGCTATTCCCACCGCAGCATTCATGGCCGTGATCGTGAGCAGATAGGCGGATATGTCCGCTTCGATCTGCTGGAAGATGTCCACGGCCTGCCTCTTGTCGGCAAAATTCGGCAGCACCTCGACGATGCGTCGCAGAAAAATGTCGCCTGCGACCAAAAGGAAATAGAGCACCAGAACCGTCGTGAACAGGCCGTCGAGCACGGCGCGCGTTCCGGCAAAGAGCACGCCGGTCAGACCGAGATCGCGGCGAACCGAAACGGTGGGCTCCTTTTTCCCGGGAGAGTCCGCGACGTGCTCCGCCTGCTGGACAACCTTTTGCAGCGCTTCGATCGGGCGCTTCAGGACGACCAGATGAGTTTCCAGGCGCGGTAAGCCGTCCGGCAACTTCTCCGCCCACGACGCGGCGGGTACTGACAAGGCTGCCACAAAGCCGACGAGCGCTCCCACGACCAGCAGGATCGCCAAGAGCGCGCCGACGGTACGGGGTAGGCCGATACGCTCGAGAAGATCCACGGCAGGTTGCAGAATGAGTTGCAACACGAAGGCGAGCACCACGGGCAATATGATCGAGCTTGCCACGTACACGGCCGCCAGGACGGCCAGTGTCAACAGGCTACCGAGAAAGAACGTCTGCGGACTGGACGGCAGCGGCATCTCGACATTGTCGACCGCCTGCGTTGGCAAGGCCTCCGATTCCGACGCGCCGGCGTCCTGCCCTGGCGACGAGGGGGGCTCCTGCGGCAACATCGAAAGCGAAACCAAGGGGTCTCCTCCATCCTCCACGCAAATCTGTCCTGCCGGTAGCCAGGTATCCCTGCGCGGTCATGGCGAGCGGTACGCGCCAGCGCATCGCCGCATCCGACGGACTAGTGCAGGGTCTCGGCAGCGGCTTCGTCGATAGCCGCCATTAGATCTCGCGTGGCAGATTGCTGGATCATATGTCCGGCTCCGGCAATGCGGTGCAGCTTGCTCTGCTTGACCTCGTCATGCAGCCTGGCCGATTGCTCATCGATATCGATCAAACGATCATCCTCGCCCGCGAGTATGATCGTCGGCATGTCGAGTTCGCCGTAGGTCTTCGAAGAAGCAAATGCAGCGGGAACCATCAACGTCGATTCCGCTGCACCGGCGCGGAGCTGTGATGGCCGGACGGCCATTTCCTTCGGAAAGCCGGCGAATTTTCCGGGGACTGGTTGCGGGCCGAACACCTTGCGCAACATTGCCGGCCACATCAATCGACCCAGGATCGGTGAGACAGTGTAGCTGATGATATCGCCAAGCGCGGGTGTAGCGGATAGAGATGAGGCCACTGCGTCGGCTCGCGCGGTCGGAAAATAGTATCCCGATGCCAGCACCAGCGCTTCGACGAAGGAAGGATGCCTTATCGCCAGCGCAACCGCGACCGACGCCCCCCACGAATGCCCGAGTACGATGGCTCGCTGAACGCCCAGCCCATCAAATGCCTTCCTGAACAGGTCCGCCTGTGCCTCCGGCGTCCAAACCACGTTTCGCGGCCGCAGGCTATGCCCGAATCCAGGTCGGTCGAAGACGATGACCCGGTAATTCTCGGCTGCCAGATCGATCAGGCCGCTCGACTCGAAATCCTGGATCATGCTGCCATTGCCGTGGAAGAGAACCAGCGGCCGGCCATTGCCGCGCTCCACATAGTGCAGACGGACCCCGTCGACGTCGAGGAACCGCCCCTGTGGCGGGTTATCACGCTGCGCTTTCTCGGCAAAATGCCGGTTCGCGATCGCCGTCGCCGCCACAAGGGTAGCGGCCCCAGCAAACGCGGCGATGGCGGGATATCGCCTGAAGGCGGCCAGACAGTCGGACAGGAATGCCGAAGAACGTATTTGCGAAAAAGCCATGTGCAACACCTCAAGTGGTCTGCACGACGCCTCACGCCAATGAGAATGTTGCAGGTCATGCTCAACGGCGACGAGCGAGCTTTCGTTCCACGCGGTCAATCGCAGCCATGGGAACATAGAGACCTCGGTCCCGTTCAACATTGTTGCTCTTCCCAAGGAGTGACAGGTCCAATGACTAACAAAAAGAACCCGAACGAGAAGCAGCCCGGCGAGAATCCGGATGGCAAGTACCATTTCAATCCCGGAAATATGGCGGGGAAAACGCCGGGGGATGCGGAGCAGACTGACGAAAATCGGGGCACTCGGCATGATCACAAGACTCCGCACGATCACAAGGAAGAGCCCGGCGGTTAGAACTTGTTGATGAGGCCGCCAATTGGCGGCTCGCTTTCTCTCGCGGCGGCCGGTGAAGGGCACGGCCGCTGTGATTTTGCTCAGACTCAGACTGATGACCGTTCTAAGCTAACAGAGACATCCATGGAGCCGGAACGAAAAGCCCGGCCACGAGGGCCGGGCCGATCGGAAGTATGAGTCCAAGTCAGGCAATCAAAGAACAGAGCACGCGTGGACAGCGCTGGCTGTTCAAAAAGGAACAGAATGCGCGGACCGCTGGCACTCGCCGCGCAACTGCGTAGGAATGTAGCTAGGGTCGTACAGGTCTGAGCATCGCAGGGCACCCGATCCAGCCGATTTGCGAAAGTCTTCGCCCAAGGTGACGTCATGCGGCAATGTGTCCATCCGAATTGTCCGAATGGTCTCCACGCAGGCTGAGTGAGCAATTTGGTACAGCCGTCCATCGATCGACATGCTTGACTTCCTCGGCTATCTCGATCCTCCAAGTTAAAGGCGACACCATGGACATCTCCCGGGAGACAAAGGCGACCGCGCGCTCCGTTCTGTGGGGTGCTGTGGCTGGGGCGATGGCCCTGGCGATCGTTGGCTTCAGCTGGGGCGGCTGGGTGACCGGTGGGTCCGCAGAGACCCTCGCTGCAAGCCGCGCTGCGACGGCCGTCGTCGCAGCTCTCACACCCATCTGCGTTGAAAAGTTTCGACAGACCGCTGATGCCTCGGCGAACCTGACCGAAATGAAGAAGGCGACCTATGTATCGGAACAAGGCAAGTTCGTCGAAAAGGGAGGTTGGGCCACGATGCCGGGAAGCACCGAGCCAAACTCGGCCGTTGCTCGGGCTTGTGCCGAATCGCTCGGCCGCGAAAAAGCGGTGGAGCAACGCGGATAGCCGGCGAACCTGCGCAGGGCGCAATCTGCGCAGTATTTCGGGATGTCCATACCTGGCCCCCCCTTGCGGGCCGAAATTCCCTGATGTGATTTCCGTTCCCGCTCTCACGCGCTGCGCCTTCCACGAAGCGGACATTCTGCTAATATCACGGGGCATTACACCTAGGGAATGAGAGCGTCCATTTGGCCAAGCCCGCGAAGGACAAGTTTGATCCCAAGACCTTCCTCGCCAAGGTTGGGGCAGGAAAATCGATCTCAAAGCTTGGCAAGGGTCAGAACGTGTTCGTGCAGGGAGATGTCGCGGACGCGGTTTTCTACATTCAAAAAGGAAAGATCAAGCTCACGGTCGTTTCCGACCAGGGCAAGGAAGCCGTCGTCGGGATGTTGGAGCCGGGACAATTCTTTGGTGAAGGTTGTCTCAACGGCCAGCCATTGCGTATCGCGACGACTACGGCAATGGAAGACAGCACCATCACTAGAATATCGAAACTGGCAATGATTTCAGCGCTCGAAGGCAGGCCCAAGTTCTCCCAATTGTTCATGGCGTACCTGCTCACGCGCAATAGTCGAATCGAAGAAGATCTGATCGACCAACTATTCAACTCCAGCGAAAAACGTCTGGCGCGGCTGTTGCTTCTGCTCGCGAATTTCGGCAAGGAAACCAGCCCGCAGCCTATTGGGGTCAAGATCAGTCAGGAAACACTTGCCGAAATGATCGGCGCGACCCGATCGCGGGTTAGTTTCTTCATGAATAAATTCCGCAGGCTTGGCTTCATCAGCTACAATGGAAAAATCGAGGTCCATAGCTCGCTCCTGAACGCCGTTCTGATTGAGAAGTCGGAGCTGGGCCGGAAGGACTGACCGGCGCGCGACCGGTCGATTGATCGACTGCAGATGCGTGGCATCGCCATTTGGAGGTCGGGCACGTCGGCCCCCTCGCCGGTCTTTAGCATTCGCCCTCTCGCTGGATCGCTGCGATGCTGATCGCGATCCAGTATGGTTGTCATTTGGTATGATCGCGGCAGCATCGCTGCCGAGCGCGATCGAGATCGAGATCAAGCCGAGGGAAGTCGCTTCAAGGTCGATCAAGCAAGGTGATGCGCTGAATGCATTCAGCATACAGATCACGCATCGAGACGATTCCGCCGAACGAGCACGGCGAGGACGGTCGGCCGACGTTTCAATTCGAAGGCACCTCAGACCGGTCTTACCTCGCGTGCCCGGCATCAGGGCGCGTGAGCAGGTGGGGACCAACAAGTGGCGCGTCGAAGAGTGAGCAAAATTGCACAGCGACCGCGAGCTGGATGTGATCGGATGACGCCGGGCGTCGCGGGCCGCCCCCGCGCCGTTCGGGCGGCCCGAGATCTCGACCAGTGCCGAACTCGGGCCGCTCTTGTTTGGCTTGGCGCAGGAGCGCGAGAAGCAGGACGGACCGCTGAAGCGTGATCGATCATGGAAGCGCGCGATCTGTAATGAAATTGGTGGCCGCAGATCCGCGGAACCTGAAAGGTCGATATGACGCTAAAGATCAAAGAGCATACCTGCCCTGGATGCAGCGGAACGGGCTTCGCTCCGACGATGCAGCCGGTGGAACCGGGCCGAAAGATCTACCCAGCGAAATGCCAGTCATGCAAAGGCAAGGGCAGGATCACGGACGCCGACTAAGGCAAGGCTCATTCCTATCCGCTCGCGGCGCGTATGTCGGAGTGCGCAGGCCGGCCGGCGCGGGCCGATCACGGAAATTGATTCCGCCAAGCCTCGTTCTTCCGCTCACATGCGCTGCCTGGCACCACCGCGCCCCTCAGCCGTTATCGGTGTACAAGATGGAAGCAAAGCGGATGTCGTCCGATAAGATATCGATGCCGGTTTGGAATGAAAAGCACTTGCGTGCTGCGACCGACGCCGCCGGCGTGGCCTTGTGGGCCTGGAACGTGGATACGGACGCCATTACGATGGACGAACGCGCCTACGACCTGTGGGACGTTGCGAAGAGCGAAAAACACATCACATTCGAGATCCTGTCCAGGAACATCCATCCTGCCGATCTGGAACGGGTCAGGTCTGCGTTTGCCGCTACTCGCGCAATAGTAGGCGCTTACGAGATTGACTTTCGCATCTTGTTCGACGGCGACATCCGTTGGATCTCCGCGCGCGGGCAAGGCGACGATGCGGACATCGCCGATCGAACCATGTTTGGCATCTTCCTCGATGTTACCCAACGCAAGCAAGCCGAAGAAGCGAACGAGTTGCTGGCCGGTGAGATGAGCCATCGCGTGAAGAACCTTCTGACTATCGCGACCGCGCTTACTCAATTTACATCGCGTTCGGCCGCAACCAAAGAAGACATGGCCCACGAGCTAACAAATCGGCTGATGGCCTTGGGACGTGCACAGGATCTCATTCGCCCCATACCGGGAAGGAAGAGCGAAGGAGCGCTTCTTGGTGACCTCGTCTCCATCTTGCTCGCGCCTTACGACGAAAGAGAGGCGAGCGTCCGCATTCGCGTTTCGGTGCCGAAGATGAATGTCGGCGAGATGTCGAGTACAACGCTCGCTCTTGTGCTGCACGAACTGGCAACGAACTCGGCGAAATACGGTTCGCTATCGCTGGCAAGCGGCACCTTGGACGTGTCGTGCAATGCCCATGGCGACGAAGTCGTCGTGACCTGGACCGAGCGGGGCGGCCCGCCTCTCAAGTTTCCCGCAATGCTCGATGGCTTTGGAAGCAAATTGGTGCAGCGGAGCATGGCGGCCCAACTCGGTGGCTCCATCGCATTCGACTGGTCGGAAGAGGGGCTGGTCGTGACGCTGATCATGAGCAAAGATCGCCTGGCAAGGTGAGGAACCTTGAGATCTTCGTATAGTAGCGGCCGGCGCAACGCGGAGCCTTGAAGACGGAGATCAGGTCCGCGTTCCAGAGTGGCCGGCCCTTCCGGGAGACTGCATGAGGGGGCCTCGCACAATGCCCATCGGCTCGACGTCTGCGGCCAGCGCCTGCGCCTAACCCGGCAATATGCCCGAAAGGCCTGAGCCCGTGACGCTGCGGACATGCCGCTTCCCTTTGACAACTTCAAGGACGGGCGACTTCATATCGGTGTATCCGAGCAACCTCGTCGGAATCCGCGCGCCCGCTGAAAAGCTCAATTCAAGGTCGACCAAGCAAGAGATGCGCATGAATATGTTCGAGATTACGATCGCACGCATCGAGGTGATTCTGCCGAATGAACGTGGCGAGGACATTCGCCTGACGTTTCAGTTCGAAAGCCGTCAGACCAGTTTTACCTTGCCAATTTTCCTGAAGTCTTGCGAATTCGACGATACCGAGATCGTCAGGGTAGCCCGAAGCCAATTACACGACGTTTTCGCGCAGCTTTGCAGCCAGTGCGAGGATTGGCAGCTGACAGAGGACGAGCGTCGCGAGCTCGCAAGGATAAGCGTGCGGCCTGGCGTCAAGGCGCAGGAGTAGCTCGGGAACAAAAGCAGCTATTGAACTGGATGTATGCTCCTGAGATCAGCTGGCCGCGCCCTAGCATTTCATCGCGTTCATGAGCTCGGAAATCTCGATCGTTGCGAAATTCGAGAATGTGTCGGACACGGCATATGGCAGGATGATCTGGTTATTGTGCCGCATCCCGCCGCACGTATAAACGACGTTAGGGACGTATCCTTCGCGCTCGGATGGTTCAGGCCGCAATAGCGGCTCGCGCGAACGTGCCAGCACCTTGGATGGGTCGCGCTTGTCGAGCAGCGCCGCACCGATCGAGTATTTGCGGACCGGGCCGACACCGTGCGTCAGCAGCAGCCAACCCTCATCGAGTTCGATCGGCGACCCGCAATTGCCGATCTGGACGAACTCCCAGGGAAACTGCGGTTTCAAAATGGCTTGACCGCCATCCCACGTGTGGAGGTCGTCTGAATAGATTAGATACAGGTTCTCATTGTCCTGCCTCGCGATCATGGCATACTGGCCGCCGATCTTGCGCGGGAACAGTGCCATGCCCTTGTTCCGAGCCGCAGCCCCTCGCAGGGGCGCCAGTCGAAACGACGTGAAATCACTGGTTTCGATCAGTTCGGAGCGGATGGCTCGACCGCTGTAAGCGGTATAGGTCGCGTAATACGTCTTTCGATCGCCGTCGCTGAATTCGACAAAGCGCGCGTCCTCTATGCCGTTCGATTGGGATTCTGTGACGGGAAAGATGACGCGCTCGGTCAGGTCTTCTTCGGGCTTGAAAACCAGCTCGACACGCTCGCCGTCCGGCCCCGATATGCGATGGCAAATCCTCGGAATCGACGCGAGCCGAGCCGTCGGATTAACAGCCAGACTGCCGTCAGCCGCGATGGTCCCGGTTCGAAACGTCAGTGACGATACATGCCCTTCGCCTATGGCACGGAGACTGAGGATGAAGCGCACGCCGCCCTTCGGCGCTCCCGATTGATCGGGGTGCGCCACGATGCTCGGATTGAACAAGGCAGAGGCTTCGAATGAATACTCATTGAGGAAATAGGCGCCGACCAGCTGGCGCTGCTTCATTGAGAAGACGCCATGCGTCGCGAAAGCGTCCTCCATTTCGTCCGCGCGGGCCTCGAATCTTTCCAACAGGTTGCGATGTCGCCCCTTGAAATTGTCCAGGACGTCCGCGAGCTGAGCGGCAACGGCTTCCTGATCGAGTGCGAGAACTCGCTCGACGATATGATTTGCGCGCATCTTGTCGGTGGGGTTGAGATCGCGCGGTTCAGTCGCCGGCTTGAATGGCCGCACGATAACTCGCGCGGGATCGGGACGCAGATGAAGCGCCTGCCGGTTCAGGAAGGTAGCTTGTGACACGGTATCCTCAGGTCGCTGGATGAAAGGGAATTCAAGCGCCCACGGCGCGTAAGGCCGAGGGCTTGTTCAGGCTGGTGTTGACGCGCGCGAGCTGACGAATCTCCGCAAGTCCAAGCAAATAGCAGACGACCGACTCGCCTCCACGGTTTTCGTTGGCGCGATCGGGATGCAATCCATCGCGGCAGCTCCCGGTGTGCGGATCGACCAGTGCTACGGACAGATCATTGCTGCCCAGAAACCAGCCGAAGGCGCGCATGGCCATGGTTTTCCACTCGGCATCGCCGTCCGCACGCCACGCCGTCAGGCAGGCAGCGATCGTTGCCGTGGCTTCCACGGGTTGCTGATCGAAGGCGCGGGGATGTTGCCGCTGTTCGCCGAAGCTGCCGGTGCCCACCGGCCGGAAATGACCTGCCACGCTCGTCTGCTGCGTCATCAGCCAGCGCAATGAGCGCAATCCGGCATCGCGGTATTGCGGCGTTTGAGTCGTCATCCCTGTCAGCATCAAGGCTTGCGGCAATCGCGCGTTGTCGTAAGCGAGCCCTTCCTCGAACCACACCCAGTCCGGCGTCTCTACCGACGCCAGACAGGACATCAACCTGTCAGCAAGCGCATGCCGGACTTCCCTCGCGTGGAGATCATCCGGAGCAATAGTGCAATAAGCGTCCAGACCTAGCAGCATGAACGCCCACGCGCGGGGCGAGCTGAAGCTCTCCGCCGCCGACAAAGCCTGGGCGAACAAATCGGTGGCCCACCTGCGCCGCGACGGGCTCGTGTCTCTGCGTGCCGCCTCGCCCAATGCCCATAGCGTCCGCCCGTGACTGTCTTCCGAGCCTCTGTCCTCGAGCCAGGTTCGGTTGAAGCCCATGAAGTTGCGAAATTGCCTGGTGTCGGGATTCCACGCATGCTGTACGAAAGCCGCAAAGCGGGTCGTCAGGATTTCCGGCAACGCCTGTTCGCCGGGATTGTTGAGGGCGCAGGCCAAGAGCAACGCCCGGGCATTGTCATCGACGCAATAGCCGTGCGAGCGATCCGGCACCGACTGAACCGCGTGCTGGAACAAGCCGATGTCGTCGCACATCGTCATGAAATGGCCAATCTGCATGTCGGGCGCCGCGGGGCCGCGTGGTTCCGGCGCGCCGGGATCGGGACGCGCAAAGACCTTGAGCCGATGACTGTGCCGCGCGGCCTCGAAGCCGGACATGTAGCGCTCGGCCGTGCGTTCCCACGTCATCATTCGGCTCATCGCGTATGCGCGTTGGCACATCGCTTGCCGGCGCGCGTCGTCAGTGAGCAGCTTGGCGATCTCACCGCCGATCGCCGCCGCATCGCCGAACGGCACGAGAACTCCGCATCCATCGGCAAGCAGCTCGCGTGCGTGCCAGTAAGGCGTCGAGACGACCGGCTTCCCGAGCCCAAAACTGTAAGCCAGGGTTCCAGAGGTCATCTGGGCCTCGTTGAGATAGGGCGTGACATAGACGTCGCACATCGAGATGAAATCGAGCAGCGTGGCCTGATCCACGAACCGGTCGAGGAACACCACGTGGTCTTCGACGCCCAGCTCGCGGACCCGCGCCATCAGACTTTCGCGATAGGCTTCGCCCTGATCTCGAACCAGATTAGGGTGCGTTGCGCCGAGCACGACATACACCGCATTCGCGCAGTGATTCAGAATCGAGGGCATTGCATCGATCATGACTTCGATGCCCTTGTTGGGGGACAGCAGCCCGAACGTCAGAATGACCGACTTGCCGTCAAATCCGAGCCTGGCCTTCGCCGTATCGGGCCCGGCAAAGGCGACATCGGGAATGCCGTGGGCGATCACCTCGATCTTGTCGTCCGGCACGAGGTAGACGCTGCGCAGTAGCTCGCGGGCCTTGTTGGCCATCACCACCACCTTCGACGACGCATCGACGATGCGCTCCATGACCGCGCGCTGCTTGGCTGACGGGTTGGCCAGTACGGTATGAAGCGTCGTCACGACCGGCATGGTCAGGCGCGCCAGCAGCGGGAGGATATGGGCGCCGGCTTCGCCGCCGAAAATGCCGAATTCGTGCTGCAGGCACACGGTATCGAACCGGCCGGCATTCAGGAAATCCGCTGCATGCAGGTAGTCTTCGACATTGTCGTCCTTGATCTGGAAAGCGACCGCCGGCGGATAGTCGTAGGCCTGGCCGCGATCGGTCATCGCCACGATGCAGGTTTCCAGATCAGGGCGTGACGCCGATATCGCTCTCTGCAGGTCCATCGTGAAGGTTGCGATTCCGCAACGGCGAGGCAGCGAGTTGCCGATAAGGGCGATGCGGCGGAGCCACGTCATGTCTGTGCCTCGATGATCTTGCCCGATTTCCTGGAGCCCGTGCCGGTGGAAGCATCGGGAGACTTGGTCGCTCGTCCGGTGCAGTCCTGCAGCAGCAAAACCATGGGATCCGGTCCCGGATAGGCGAGCAGGCCGGTCATTCCGTCCGGGCCAACCTCGATGCCGGCGCTGTCGGCCTCGATCAAGATCGCGTCACCGACGGTCGCATTCGTTCGCCCGATGCGCCCCTTCCCCTCGATCACGAGGATCCAGGTTTCCCGGTCGGCATCGAGCGCCCACTGCGAATTGGCGTGGAAGTCGACCCGCTCGAGCACGAATTGTGGGCGCGCGACGAGAACTCTTCGTGCGTCGGTGAGACGCCGCGGAGCGAATTGAGCCTGGGATGGCCCGGCGTCGGAAGCAGCCACCGCGTCGTCTTCGTGCAGTTCGCGGTGCCTGCCAAAGTCGAACAGGCGGAATGTCGTATCGCTGCGTTGCTGAATCTCGGCGAGCACGATACCGGCGCCGATGGCGTGGATTGTGCCGCCGGGGACGAAGATGAAGTCGCCCTTCGCAACAGAGCGCCATTGCACGAGACCGGCGATCGAGCCGTCCCTGATCGCTGCGCGCAACGCCTGCGGCGTGAGGCGCCGCGTCAGTCCCAGCGCTACCCGCGCGCCCGGCGCTGCCGACAGGATGTACCATGCCTCGGTCTTCCCGTTCGGCAAATCGATGGCGTGCGCGAATTCATCGTCGGGATGGACCTGGATCGACAGAGGTTGGCTGGTAAACAGGAGCTTGAGCAGCAGGGCGGAGCCTGGTGCATCTTTATCGATGCGATCAAACCACAATTCCCCGACGGGGTCGCCCGAAACGTCGATGCAGCTCCATGGTCGGATGTCTGCGACCCCCCATGGTCTGCGCGCAACCTGCACCGAGGCATGTTCGATGGTCATGGATTGTCCTTACCCTTGACGCGCATCTCGAAGCGACTGCTGTTGGTCGATGCGGTCGGTAAGATCTGGCGTGGTTAAAAAAAAAAGCGTCGCGCTTCGCGACAGGCGCTGTCACAGCGATCCGATCGTGTCCTTCATCAGATGGCTACTCCGGCATCCGATAACAACCTTTGCGCGTTCATAAAGACGGGCGTGCCTTCATCAATGTTCGTTGCCGTTCGCGTCATTCTTGTGCTTGTGCAGAAATCGGGCGATCTGCCCACGAAGTTCCGCCGTCTCCAGCAACTTGCCGACCGATCCAGCGGTGTCGAAGATCTCACGCTGCAACGTCGTCGGCAGCGCGTTCCATTGCATGATGACGGCCGCGCCAAGGCACCGCAGAACGCGCTCCTCTTCGCTTGCAAGGGCCGCGCCGCGAGGTTGGTCCGGGCTTATGACATGAACTGCGTCGTGGTAGTCGTCCGCCAGTCTCTGCTCGTTATCAGCAAGCGAGACGAGGCGGTCCTGCAGTTCCTGAAGTTTGCGGCCTTCATCCAGATCGGTCGAACCCTTGACCCGTTCGCCGTATTTGGCCGCTTCTGCACGATATTGTTTAGACTTGAACATGTCCGGCCTTTCTTAGGCGCCGCCATCCATTACGATCAAACTCGATAGTCGACCAGAACAGACACGGCGGCGTTGCCGCAAAATCCGAGCTGCTGTTGCAAAGCGGCAGCGACGCGTCGACAGCGCGCGCTCTTCGACTAAGGTCGCCGTCTCACAGTTCCGCGCAAACTTGGTCGCAGGGCTCAACAGCCGCGACAGACATTCTTTAGTTTGGCCGCGATTCGAGTGTCTTCCGCGATCAACGGATCGTTGTATGCAGGTCGCGATGCGTCGTCGCTGGTCGTCGCGGGCTTCTTCACCTTCGGCGGAAACGCAGCGTCGTAACAAGCGAGGCGTCCGCCCGTGCTTTCGATCGTGCGGCAGTTCAGCTCCGCGGCGACGGCGCCTTGGGCGAATGTACCGAGCGCAAATGCGACAGGAAGCGTCTTTATCCAGGTGCCTTTTCGGGCAACATTCACGCCGATCATCTCGTACTTTTTTCTTCTGCCGAGGCGAAAACCGTCTGCCCGCCGTTTGCTCTGGCGCGGCAGCACAGCCGTTCCCTCAGGCTTCGAGCTTATCGAACTCGTCAGGCAGCAAGATCTGGCCTCGCGGCGTACAAATCCGCACGTCCATATAGTCTTCCTGCAAGAGCTCCCGCGCTTTCTTCAAGGCGGCAGCCGCCGTGTCGCGACTCAGATTGACGCGGCCGGCTCCATTGTGGCCGCCAACCAGGTATTGCATTCGTGTTGCGCTATCCACGCCGGACAACCGCTGCAAATACCAGGAGCACATGAAACAGTAGGAAGATCACCGGCGACACGATCCAGTCGGCTGCCAAACGAGATCGAGACATCCACGCTCCTCTTCCTTTCTTTCGGCGGGAGCGTTCGTTACCCTCAGTCACCGGTGGAAGCCGCAGGATGGGCGGTGATGAGCAACTCTACGCTTACGTCCTGGGAATAGCGAGCGCTAAAATGTCGAGGAACAGCAGCGAGATCGAATTTGCAGGGCTCTCCGCCTCGGAGTGCCGGGCGATGCTTCTTGCACAAACCGACGAGGTCATCGAGTGATGAGAGCCGTTGGCTCGAATTCAAAGTCCGGAGCAGCCTCCACGAACGTCCCGAATGGCGATTTAGGTTCGCTCCACAACCAAGCAACTGTTCTGCGCCTCCGTGATCTGTCGAAATGGGGACCCCCCAGCATTGAGGCTGCCTCCGTTGGCGGTCGTCGCCCCCGCCGCACCCGCAGAGTTGAATTGAATCCTTCACTCCCCTGAAGCGGCGACGAAACAAAGTCAGACTTCTCAGCCGGCACGTGTTATGAACAGGGATGAAGAGATTGTTCCTGGCGCTGATCGTTGCAGGGTCGCCACCACAGCCCAGACGATCGACCCGACGACGGCTCCGGAAGAGGAGCCTTCCTTCCGCGAATTAGGCCGACCGCGCCGAACAGAAGGCGGATGATGCCAGTGGCGCTAAAGAACGCTGCTGGGACCGAGGCAGCGATGGGCGCGACATTGAGATACGCCCGTGAAGGTTTCAAAGCCCTAAGCGGGCGCCTTCCTGCCCTCAACCGAGCGCCTAATGAGGTCGGCTAACCGTTCCAAGCCGCATGTCGAGGCCGGAGACCATAAGATGAGTGACGATCGGGAACTTCATCGCGCTGCCAAAGCGAACCGAGAGCGCCTTGCGGTCGCGCATCGCGAGGTGGTCTTGCAAGAAGAGGCAAAAAATGCCGTTGATATTCGCGAAAACATGGCGCGCCTCAAGGAACTGAGATTGGCCAAGGAAGCACAAGAGACTCGAACGAAAATCTCCAAAGCGAACCAGCGCCCGGCGCCTAGGCCGGGACGATCCAGATAAAGCTGATTCAGTTAGCGGGTCTTCCTGTTCAGGTTCGCCTTTCGCGTGAGCAGCCAGCTGCTGGCAGTCGCTCATTCTGTGCGACCCGCGCTTCTGCTTTTCCGTACCCATGACGCGCACTAGCTCGCGCGCGCCACGGTGGCCCGTGAAAAGCCCGCCAGCGGCTGGTGCCAGGGCTCGAATTAGCTCGCGTTTGACTCCCCTGGGCGCGCGATCGCCAAGAAAGCCTCTTTCGCTTCTGCGCAGCTTTGAATTCAAGGACATATCTTTGAACAGCGTGCTTGGCATTGGAGCTCCAACGACGCATCAGGCTCCGGTCATTAGACCTATGGGGATATGGTCATGTGGACATTCATCGAAACCCTTTATCGCGACTATTGTTTTGCCCGCCTGCAAGAGATGCGGAAGCTCGAATCCTCGCACTGAGGCATGAGCAACGAGAGGAGCTACCCGATCGTGTCGACCCTGTTGTCGGCCTTGGCGATCGGCATCGCGATCTCGGTCATCATGGGGCAACCGCCCCAAGGCCATCCAAAAAAGCCCGTCTGTCGTCTTGTACTGAATCCCTGGGACGCTTCCCTCCGAACGAGAGAGAGAGAGAGAGAGCAATGCAGCACCAACCAACCAATTTCAGGATCTGGATCGAGTCCTTTACGACGCCCAGCATCGTCGCACCGCCGATCTTCTCGGCTGGCTGAAGCAATTTATCAGGGACCGCCGACAGTCAAGAACGACCAACTGGCGAACCGCAGCTATCGCGGGTGCGCCCGCACCCGGACCCTGAGGCCAGGCTCCAGCCGTTCGTAGGAAGTTTCGCCTTCGAGCTGTTTGCGCCAGCAGCTGAACTATCCGCGACTCCAATCCCTCCGGCGCCGCCCCCTCACTGAGACCCACGCCATTGTCGGACACCGAGAGATCGATACCGCTTGCGCTCGAAAACGCGACCGCGATGTGGCCCGGCCTGTCGCTAGGAAATGCGTATTCAGCGAGTTCGTCACCAGTTCGTTCGTGATCATGCCGATTGCGAGTGCATGGTTGCTGGCGAGGTCGATGTCCTCGCAGACCCCCTGACACGCGATCGGTCCGGAAAGGGCCTAAGGACTGAAAGACCTTCTCGACCAAGTCGTTCAGGAAATAGCGCATGTTAGTCCCGCTTCGGCGATAGATGGTCCTAGACCTCCGCCATCACCTGCAGCCGGCGCGCGGTAGCCTCGAGCGCAGCCGCGACCTCCGGACCTCCATGCCGCGCCTCCAGCCTGATCATGCCGCCGAGGATCGTCAGATTGTTCTTGGTCCGGTGAGCCATCTCTTGCAGCAGCAAGGCCTTCGTCTTGTCTGCCATGACGACCCGGCGCAGTTCGGCACGCTGGAATTCGGCGACGGCGGCCGTCCCGGCGGCGGTGATCGCAAAGAGCGCATTCGTCGCGAAATAGTCGATACCCAGGCTGCCCGCATAGCTGACATAGGCGCCGACGGCGACGGCGATGATCGCCGCGAATATTCCGGACCTCCGGTCGAAGATCAGGCCCGAGAGAAACACGCCCGGCAGCAGCAGGTACCCCGGCGAGCCGGTCTGCATCTGCAGCGCCATCTGCAGTATGGCGCAGCCCAGCATGATGCTCGCGGAGATGCCGTACCGGACGGGAGTCGGAAGCCGGTGCTTGAGTACGAGCGGGGAGAGCCTGTTCATGGATTGAAAACTACGTGCCGCGGACAGCTGTTCCTGGCGGGATCCAATTCCACAAGGCCGTGCTCGTCCGCAAGAGCCATTGACGCGGGGAACGACCGAGCGCTGCGCCGTTCGATGCGAGACCCATACGTTTCGTCACCGGCAGTGAGCATACTCCTTGTAGAGGACGACCCTCTGATCCGCGAGTTCGTCGTCGAGGCGCTTCGCGAGGCGGGCTATCACGTGATCCACGCGAGCACCGGCGACAAGGCGCTGGCATGGTGCAACCGCCGCGTCGCGGATGTCCTGGTGACTGACGTCAGGTTGCCCGGGCAAGTCGATGGATGGCAGATCGCGGAACGCTATCGGAAGCAGTCTCCCAATTTGCCGGTCATCTACGCGACTGGCTTCTCACCCGTCCTGCCACGTCCCGTCCCCGGCAGCCGCATTGTTAAGAAACCCTTTCGGCCGGAAGAGATAGTTCGAATAGTAGAGGAGCTCGGCCAGACGAAGGGGACGCCTTCAGCTTAGCTGTCTTACCGGCTGCCGTGCTTTCACCGATTCAGCAGGGGCGATGCGCGCAGATCAAACTTTCCTGCGCAGGAACGAAGGCGTCAGTGCTAAGTTTTCCCAATGCCCCTGCCCAGGGGCGAACCCCGTACTGCCCCCCCAGCTCACACCCCCTAGCCCCCAGAGCTGGGGCCTTTATCCTCGGTAGATCCTCCGGGGTAGGCAGGCCTGGGCCGGAACGGTTCTGGCGGCGTTGGCGCTGGCCAAGTTCAAGAAATACGACAGCCAGGCCGACGCAAAGCGCAACGTCGTCGCCGCGATCGAGAGCGTCTCAAAGCGGCTCGGCAACACGCCGGCCATCTGCCGCAAGTGCTACGTGCACCCGGAAGTCCTGAACGCCTACATGTCCGGGAACCTCGTGAAGATGATTGAAGCCAAGATAGCGCAGAAGTTCAAGCGCCAGTACGCCAAGCTTACCTCCGACGAGATCGTGGTGCTGGCATTTCTCCGCAGGCGTCTCGGTTCTCTGAAGGAAGCCGCCTAGCCTGACGCACCATTTTCTGGACGCCTGTGCCCTCCTCAGTCGTTCCGGGCGCGTCTCAAACGACGGGTGCTCTCGTCGGCAGAAACGGACCCTTCTTTCAAATCCGGGGTGCTGGACGTGGTCCGGTCGCGGCTCGCGATACCGTGCGGGTTCGGTTCGACGCTACGAACGCGAACTAGTGGAGTCGAAGTCGAAGCTTCAGGAGGGTCTGGCCACTCAGCTGGAACCGCACAGCTGCGCGAACAATTCATTGCCGTCCTCGGCCACGATCTTCGAAATCCGCTTGCGGCCATCAGCGCCGGCGCGCGGATCCTGCAGCGGTCGGGCGAGCTGCAGGAACCAAAAGAGCTTCGTATTCTCGACATGATCAACTCGACCGTCACCCGCATGTCCGATCTGATTGACGACATTCTGGATTTCGCGCGCGGACGACTGGGAGGGGGCATCACCTTGCACCGAGACGCCAAGCCGATCGAGCCTGTGCTCGAGCAGGTCGTCGACGAATTACGAACGGCGTCTCCTCAACGCCTGATCCAGACCGACTTCGAGATAAACGAGCCCGTCGACTGCGATCGCGCGCGTATCGGACAGTTGGCCTCCAATTTGATTGGTAATGCCCTTACTCATGGAGCGCCGGACCAGCCGGTGCGGATGGGGGCCAGAACGGAGGGCGGGACATTCAGGCTCTGGGTGGCTAATTGCGGCGAACCCATTCCAGGAAGCCGCCATGCAGAGACTGTTTGAGCCGTTCTTCCGCGGAGAGGTGCGCAACAGCCGAAACGGACTCGGTCTGGGACTGCATATCGCTTCGCAGATTGCGCAAGCGCACGACGGAAGGATCGACGTGACCTCGACGCCGGAAGAATCCCAGTTCGTGTTCTCGATGCCGCTCGTCCGGAACGATCGGGCCAAATGATCGCGCGTTCCCGACGCCCTTTCCTTCGGAACCAATCCTCCCCGCTTTGCTTGGCATGCAAAGGTCATGCTGAAATGTCGAAGGTGAAGCCGGTCATCCTGATCGTCGAAGACGAGTTCCTGCTGCGCATGGATTCCGTCGAGATTTTGGAGGATGCGGGGTTCGACGTCATCCCGGCTGCAAATGCCGACGAAGCCATCGCAATCCTGTCGACCCGGGCCGATATCCACCTTGTCTTCACCGATATCCAGATGCCCGGTTCAATGGACGGGTTGAAGCTTGCCCAGTTCGTGCGGGACCGTTGGCCGCCGATCAAAATAGTTGCGACATCGGGTCATGTCCGGGCCGCGGGCGATGATTTACCAAAGGGCAGCGTTTTTCTGCCTAAACCGTACCGTGGGGCCGAACTCATCGCGACGCTGCGGGACATGACGGGGATCGCCTGAGATCGATCACATTTTTCGCTCCCCTCGCGAAACCAGCGGGCCCATCGAGTTCGACGGCGCTTGAAGATAGGGCCCTGCCGATCAAACCACATCAGGACAGCCTGCGTTCCGGGGACGCACCTTTCGATCCTCGGCCTACCTAGCGAGCAGAGAGAGCCGGATCCTTCACTGCCACAGCGCCCCCTCGGGCGGGACCGAGACCCTGGAGACCATGGCCAAAGCCACGCGCCAGCGCGGTTTCGAGTATTTCGGGTGCGCGGACTGTAAATAAGCGCCGAAACTTTGACCCCCATCGGCTTTCAACGTTGACCCCACGCGTGACGACCATTCCGGTGATGTTTCAAGGAATTGGGCGACGTGGGCCGGGGTCATCCTTCGGCGCCGATCGGGGGTCAAACAACACGCCGAATGACAGGGGGATTCCCGCACTTCCCGACTCGAAGCCAACCGCGATTTGCGCGGGACGTCAGCTCGACGAATAGACGAGCAAAACACTTGCGGGATCGGGCGTTCGAGTCCTTGCCCTCGGTAGTCGCCGGTTCGGAGGAGCGGGAACGTTCAGTGGGCTCACGCCGTCATCGCGACAGCCGCGGCGTCGGAAGCTTGCTGGCGTCGGACTTAGGAACTGCGCGTTCCGCGCTGACTTCGGTCGATGACGCCGGCGACAATGGATGAGCGTCGCCTCAACCGTCACACGGGCGCAGCGTCGGCGGGGCCCAGTGCATTCCGCGATTTCGCCGTTCGCCACGCCCTCAAGGTTCAGCTCCAGATCGTCGATGCCGAACACGCAGGTGATGAAGGCCCAGAAGCTCGCAAGCGTGAAGCCGAGCAGAACGACCACAAGGATTAGCGGCGACACGCGGGTCGGCGTTCACCTGGCGACCCGCGATCGATTGAAGTTTTCTGCGTCCCGTGTCAGGTTGGGATTACCTAGGGGCTACACCCTGGGGCTACACCGGCAGTCCTCGGTGTGCAGAAAAGCCTGATTTTACGGGGCTTTCTCGAAATTATGGCGGAGAGGGAGGGATTCTCGTCCCCGATACGAATCTATACTGGCCAGCCTCCGCCCGCGGCAGCTACTGGATGTTTCCCAGCGCCCAACCAAGCAGTCGGCCACGAAGACCTCCCCGCTGGCGAACTTCGAGGAACCTGAGAACCTCGGGACAATCATTTGCGATAACCGCCGCTTCCAGCAGACCCTTGGCAGACCCCTCCGAGATGCCCTTCTCATGACGAACGAGGCACTCGAGCACCGACAGGAAGTCGGTGTCGGACTTCGCTAAGCGCAACAAGTCGGGGAGCAGCGCAGGACGCAGCGCATAGATCTCGACGATCTTGTCCAATTCTCCCCGCTCAATCAGCTTGACAATCGACGAGACATTTACCGACGACGTCGAAAGAACCTCGTGGAGCTTAAGCAGCGCCGGACTCGAAACAACCGAGAGGATGATCGAGCGCATATTTCTGCTGTTCGTCTTGTCGTCGACGATCGCCTGTGCCACGGCGTACACGGTACGCTTGGCATCCTCGTCCACGGGCACCTCGACAACATACTGCCCAAATCCTTCCGCCTTTCGCTGCGCTCGGTACTTGCGCTTGGCTTCGGCCGCCTCTGAAACCTTCTTCTTAACGCGAGCGACGCGGGCATATGCTTTTATCGGTTCCAGGCCGAATTCCGCGACCTTCTCGTCAAACTGAGACTCGTTGCAGAAGTCTGCTCCCGAGCCTTCTTCGAGAGTCTCATGGCAGTTTCCAGAGCTCCTTTCACCGCAGGTCTTTGTGGTCATTTGCACGACTAGTCCCGAGACCAGTCTCCCTATGCCTGGCCTGCGAAACGCCAATCGCATCGCGCGCGCAGAATGCCGCGCGTCGAGCGACGTGCCGGAGGCTCGTTTCAATGTTTTCAGGGGTGCGCGAGGCCGTTTGCCGGGATGAAGGCCTGATATCTGGAGAAGCCTTCACCGCCTTCCGTCACTAAGTGACGCCGGATCGGAAACTTCCGGCGAGCCTCTCCATGGCCCGCACGACCGCCCTCGGGAGCGGTGGACACATGTTATATAGGGCGGCCCCTCTAGCACGCCAAACTCTCGAGAGCAGTATAGTTAAGATGAGTTAATGCCGGGGCTCTCCGCGCCGAGTCGGCACGGCCTCTCTAGAGCCCCGAACGGGACACTCATCGCTGCGAACAGCATCGCCTCGCGAAGGCTGCCGCTTCCAAAGCATTCGAGCGGAAGTCGCGAGCTTTCCCACCTCAGCCACAAGGACTAGTCCGAAGACTAGTCCGGCGTTCAACAATCAATTAAGCGGCGCAAGGTGCTAAGTACCGCTTACAAGGCGGCCCTCGCCTCTCCGGCAACGCAGCAACAAAAATAATTTGGGACGGAATTTTTTCGTCGCCACCGATTCTCGCCTGATCTTCTCAGAGAGTGTCCACAAATTTTGCAAGCTTTTGCGCACGCAACGCAATTTGCGCAGGCAACAAAGCAGCTGGCATAATCTACTGCGCAGCGCATCCGAGCTGGGCAGACAGGAGCGAAGAGTGGAACGGCCCAAAATCGGCATTGATGAACTCTTGGAGAGCTCTGAGGATTCCCGCTCGGTCGAGGCATCTCAGCACAATGCGGCGCCCTGCCGGCCCTACGCCTTTCCTAAACTCAGGCGGTCTCACATCCTCAAAGTCGCGAACAACGATTCGCATTCGCCGAAAGGCCATTCCGACACTCCCGCCTCGGACCTCGCGCAAGATGCCAACGACGCTGGCACATCACTGCACGCGATCGAAGCTCCGAACGCGACGTTGAGGGAAACCCCATCGTTGCCCAATCCCTTCGATGATCCGCTCGTGACTAATGCCGACGTCCGAGTGGATGCTCTTAGGCTCGTGCGTCTGGTCGACATCTCGGTCGGTCATCGGCTCCGTGGCATCATCGACGAATTCATCCCAGTCATGGTTGGCTCCCTGTCCACCAATGACGTCATCCAGCCGGTGGTTGTCCGACCGGATCCCATGAACCCGGGCAAATTCCTGCTCGTTGCTGGCCTACAGAGGCTCAATGCCGCACGTACCAGTGGCGAGGACCAGATTCGTTGCCGCGTCGTCGGACTCACCGATGAGGAAGCAGAACTTTGGGAAATCGAAGAAAACCTCGTTCGAAGCCCGTTCACGCCGGCGCAAGAAGCGCTTGCCATTGATCGCTGTCGGGAGCTCCACGAGCAGTTGCACGGCAAACCGAAGGCCAGAGGAGCGGCCGCAGCCAATCGTGCCATGGGTCGGGCACACGCATCCGCCAGTGTGGCGGATGCGTCGCCCTCCTTTGTCGAGACCACCGCGAGGCGGATCGGCAAGTCTGCGCGGTCCGTTCAGCGGATTGTTCAGCGTGCCTCTCGGAACGGGCGCAACGATCTCGAGCGTGTTGTCGGCACATCGTTGGACCGGGGCAACGAACTTGACACACTGCCCATGTTGCCGCTGGACACGCGCGAGGCCCTCATCAAGGAGGCGGCCGCCGGTCAAGATGTCTCGGCGGTGGACCAATGGGGATCAGGCGACAGTCCCATGTCGTATAGGCAGTCGCGCGGCGGTCTGATCTCGGCCCAGCCCGGCGACCAACCAGTTAAGTGCGATGAAGGCGTCCGGGGACTCGCCGCCCTGCAAGCAGCCTGGCATGAAGCCTCCGTTCCCGCTCGCGAGGCATTTCTTGCCTGGATCGACGAAACCAACGCTGCGGCCACGACCCTGGAATCCCAATCGTTTGAAGCCTTCCAATCCGAGGACGGCAAATGAGCCTTCAGGCGACGATATGGGGATGGAAGCAGCTCAACATCACGTCCACAGAGAAAATCGTTCTCCTCGACCTCTGCGATCGCGCGAACGACGCCAATGTGTGTTGGCCCAAACAAAAAACCATCGCAAATCGGACCCGCCTCACTGAGCGCACGGTCTGCACCGTATTGGCCAAACTTGAAGCGCTTAAACTCATCCACCGTAAATCGAGGAACGTCAATCGCAAGCGTACGTCCGACTGGATCACTCTCCTGATCCGTCCTCTCGAACCGCCGCCGACCGCAGCTCCGCCGGTCGGCCCGCCTCCTGCGGATACTCCTTCCCACCCCACACTGAAGAATGAAGCTGTTTCTGGTGATAACCAGAACGTCGTTCAGGTTCCTACCGGAACGAATTTCAGCGTAATCTACCATGATGAAACACCCAGACAGAACCAGCCCCTACCCAGCTTCATCGAGCCGTTTCCCGAGCCCGGGCGCCTCGACGTAGACGCCATCATCTACGCCGTTCGAACCATCGAAGGGATTGCGGTGGAGCTAGGACCCGCAATTGACTGGTCTGCCCCAGGTATCAACAACTTGGCGCCTGTCGCGACGTGGCTGATGCACTTTGATGAGCGCGAGGTGAAGTCCTGCCTGATCAAGGTTGCCCGACGAGTTGGCAATGGCGCCAGCAAGATTGCTTCTTGGAAGTATTTCGAAGCCGAAGTCCTGAACGCATGCCGAGCTGATCAGGACGATGGCTAAGCTCCAGCGCACGCCCAGCGGCGGGACGCATGACCGTACGCGATCGTGCTGGGAAGTCATGGTCGCGTCCATGCGTTCCCGGCGGTCAGCCGATAAACGACGACGCTCAAGGCAGGGCAGCCGTCAGTCAGTCCAAGATGGGCTTCAGACCGGCTCAAACAACCGCGAACTCAATCGCGACTGAGTTCCGGAAAAGCGATCACAGTGCCGCCCTGCTCGCCCGAAAATGGAGCATCGTCCTCTCCCCGGGCGCCCTCCGCGTCTGCTGCCGCCGAGCGCTCGGCCTCGAGCAGCGCGGCGATTTCGGCGCCGTCGACGCTACCCCGCTCGAACAGCCGGCGCGCCACCGCGATCAACGCCGTCCGGTTGCCCTCGAGCAGGTCATGGCAGGCACGGTCAGCCTCGGCAAGCTCGATGCCGACCGCGGCGCGAATATCGACGTGGCGGAGAAATTCCTCCGCATGGCGCGGGTCGCCGAGGTGCGTCAGGGGCGACGGTCCCGCCAAACCCAGGCCGCCTAACATCGCGCAGCTCAGCCTGGTGGCCTCCGCCAGATCCTGTTGGGCGCCGTGGGACGCCTCACCAAGCAGGACTTCCTCGGCGGCACGGCCGGCGAGCAAGACTTCGATACGTGACCTATAATCGCTCGCCGTGCCTTCGAAGACCTGGCGGGTGGTACGCATCGACATCCCGAGCCGCCGGTCCGTGCGCGTCGTGTTGGCGACGACGCCGTCGGGGCCGAAGCGGAGCACATCGACCACCGCGTGGCCCGCTTCGTGGATCGACGTCCTCCAGCGCAGCTTGCCGGAAACGTCGTGGTCGCCGACGAGAGCAAGACGGAGGTCGTCGAGCCTGAGTTCGCGGTTCTCCCGCCGCGCCACACGGCGTGCGTCCTTCACCGCGCGCTCCGCGTCGGCGCCGGTCATGCCAGCTGCCGACATCACGACGGTGGAGATGTCCACGCCGACCAGATCGCCCTTCAACCGAACCCGGAAGATCTTCTTGAGCTCGTCCTGATCGGGCGGACTGATGCGCACCACGTTCTCGAAGCGGCCCGCCCGCAGCAGCGCGGGATCGCAAGCCTCGACCTCGTTGGTGCAGCCGATCAGGAAGACGCCCTCCCGCCGGCGCACACCATCAACCTCCTCAAGCAGCGCGTTGATGCAATTCCTGACGTAGTCTGAGTGCGAGTGCTTGACGGCGCGACGGTCGACGAAACTATCGCATTCCTCGAGCAGCATCACGCAGGGCGCCTGAGCCCGGGCGGAGGCGAAGTCTCGGCGCATCGCCGCCAGGAAATCGCCTAAGTGCCCCTCTGCCTGCCAGGAATAATACGAGCAGACGATCAGCGGGATGCCTGATTTCGAATCCTCGCCTGACGCGCTACGCGCGAACGCCTCTGCGAACAGCGTCTTGCCGACGCCGGGTGGCCCAGCGAGCATCACGGCGCTCGAGACCGCATCCCAGGGGATCTCGCCGTGTCGCCAGGCGGCGAGATCGGCGATCGCATCGTCAGCCCAGGCGCGCGCACCAGCCATGCCATGGATCTCGGAGAGCACCAGCCCCCGCGACGGCCGTTCGGCCCTCTTCGAGGCGGCGAGACGGTGCAGCTCGTCGACGCATTCTTCCGGCGTGCGGTCGAACCGAATCGCCGCTGCGAGGTCACCTACACCAACATCGCGCATCGTCTCCGCCGGCACATCGACCGCCGTCCTGATGCCGGTGACGGCGCGGATGGTGCGCGACACCGTCGCGGGATCGAGCATGGGCAACTCGATCCGGTACCGGGCCGCTTCGTTCAGCACTTTCGGAAGGCAGGCGCGGCCGTTGGACGAGAACGCCACGAAGGGCAGCGCGTAGGCGCACATGTCGGCAGCGACGCGCTCCAGCCGCTGTTTGGCAGCGCCTTTGAGCGGCTCCCTCAGCACGATATAGGCGCCGTCGAGACCGTCGCGACGGCCGGGAGCGGTCTTGACCAGGTCGATCATACGCAGCGCGTCGTCGAAAAACATCCCGCGCCACCCGCCTTTAAGCGCGTCGAGCATCGCGCCGTCGGCGACGTCGACGACAACGGGAGCGCCGCCGCAGATCAAGTCCCGCGCAGCGTCCGGCGCGGCGTCGAAAGCGCGGGCGAGCAGCAGAGCCGCGGCAATTCGCGCCGGGCTCGGGGGGCATCCCTCGCGGCTTGCATTCTCCTCGAAGCCAGTGTCGTCATCGACATCCGCCAAGCGCGTCAGACTGGCGAAGCCGCCCGACCGGGCGATAGGCGGCCGATCGTCGCCCACGGCGAGGTTCCACCGGAAGCGCAAGGCATCGCGCCAAGCCTGCCCATAAGCCCGCCGCTCGATGGGTCCAATGCCGGTGCCGGCGAAGGACACCGGGCGGTGCGTACCGCCGTTACGGGGCCCAAAGACACTCGACATGCTCGTGGTCTCGTTCATGTCTAGATCTCGATGAGAGGATCGGACCCGAGGCGCTCGTTCGGGTAGCCAAGCGCCGCGGCGAAGCCCTGCTCGTTGTCGCTGGCGACGACGATCAAGGACGCGTTCAAGGCGGAAAAATCGGCATGCAGGTCGCTCGTCGGCTGCACCATCACGACCCACCTCCCGTCAGCCGGGGCGGCGTCTTGGGAACACGGGCGCCGGCACGGCGGCTGCCGAGCCAGATCTCGTGCATCGACCAGGATGCCGAGAGGCGCGTGCGCTCGCGCGTCTCGATCGGCATGCGGGCGAGCGTGTGCGACAGCACCATCGCCGCGGCGGGATCAAACAAGGCGCAGGCCAGCAACACTGTCATGCTGAGATCGACGCGCAGGCCGATGCGCTCGGGGATTCGACGTCCGATGACGATGCCGATGGCGGCGGCAGCGTCGCCGCGGATCACCGCACGCCACTCGGGCATCGTGGCGGAGATGCCGGCGACGAAGCTGGCGACCTCGGAGCGAGCGCGTTCGTCGAAGGATTCAGCCGTCTTTGTGCGCCAGTAGAAGAACACCGGAGGCAGCGCCTCGCCGTCCGGGAATTCGCCTTCTTTCATCGGGCAAAGCTCCGTCATTCGCGCGGCAGGCCGCGCGTGATGTTGAGATGCGGAATTTGAAAAGGTTAGGCGAGGGAGGGTCCTTGGCGGACCCTGCCCTGCCTCGCCGGGACACGCCCCGTCACGTCACGCCGTGCCGGACCACGCCTAGCCTCGCGGTGTCGAGCCATGCCAAGACTATTCGAGCTGCGACTCCTCGATCAGGAAGCGACCGAAGTCGGGACGGTGGTCGCCGATGCCGAAGGGACCCGCCATGCGGAAGTAGCTCACGACGTCCTCCCGGTTAATAATGGTGGTGATGAACGAGCCGCGTACGGTCGCGCTCCAGCCGTCGAAGCACGGACGCGTGCGCGCCACCCGCGAGTCGTCGACGCGCACGATCTCGCGGTGGCGGAAGCGCGGGTCCTGCCAGAGCTCTTCGACCGTCTTCGGGCCATCGTACTCGAGCATCGCGGGACCCTCGGCGACGAAGGCCGCCTTGGTCGCCTTGCCCTTGCGGACCGTCTTGGCGCCGTTGACGAGCGCACCCTTGATCGCGGACGGCGGCAGACACGGCCGGCCTTCGTGAAGCCACAGCGATCCGTGCCACTCGAGCTCCGCGATCCGGTGATGGTCAGCGTCGGTTTTGTGCTGCTTCCCCGTGAGCTTTTTGAGCGCCTTCGCGGTGGGGTCGAACGGGTCGGCGAGCCTGCTGGAGTGCATCAGCATGGGGCCGACGCCGACCAGACGGAGGGTGATCATCTCCACCGCCATGATCAGATCTCCCCCTCGGTGGGATCGAAGAGCGGTGCCGTCTCGGCGATGCTGCGGACGATGTTGGCATACGAGGCCGGCTTGGCCGCGTAACGACGGGCGCGCAGCATGCTGGTCACCACCTCGTGGCACTCGTGGCACAGCACCGTGAGGTCGCCATCGCGCTCATCTCCGAGGTTGTCGTAGGTGCGATGGTGCGCCTCGAGCTGCTCGGTCGCCGCGCAGAGCACGCAGCGATGGCCGGCGGCCGCGATCGCACGCTGGCGAATCTGCCGCCAAGCGGCGCTACGCAGATGTTTCTCGTAATCCACCATCGGTCATCGTCCCCGGTCAGTTTCCTGAGGGGCGGTGTAGCACAGTTCTTCTGGTTTGGGGACAAATTGTCCCCAAAAACCCGGAAATTCTCGTTAACCTTAACCGTCGGTTAACAGGAAAGGTAAAAATGTAACCATTGATTAGTAGCTCGCCCCGTTCGGAGGCCCGGCCGGAGAACTGATAGATTCCGATGGACGACCACCTGCTCACCCCCTCCCTGCTTCGAGCAGCGCGCGCCCTGCTCGGATGGAGTCAAACCGAACTTGGGCAGAAGGCTGGCGTGTCGCGGAAGGCCATCGCAACGTTCGAGACGGCCAAGCCATCCGATCGAACCGATCCGCGCCGCAAGGCCGTGCTGCAGACGCTGCGGCAATATCTCGAAGTCGAATGCGATATCGAGTTCACCTTCGCGAGTGACAAGACGGGCGAAGGCGTACGTCGCGCGAAGTCGAGGTGACGGGAGCGACCAAAAGATTCCGGTGGGCAGGATGACAGAAGGCCAATCCTAAGCCGTACAAGGCAAGTCCTACAACTAGAATACTCGCATGTCAGCCGATTCGACCTATCCAGCCGTCGCTGCGGATGATTTTGCGCGCCGCTTCTCGCAACGGGGCGGAAATCTGATGTGGTTGCTCGGAGCCGGTGGATCGGCGGCCGCCGGCATCCCGACGGCGTGGGACATGATCTGGGAGTTCAAGCAGCAGCTCTACATAAGTCAGCGGCGCGTCTCCCCGAAAATGGTCGCCGACCTTGCCAACCCAGCCGTCCGGCGCGAACTGCAGTCATTCGTCGACGGCATCGGGAATTTGCCGCCGCCCGGCGCTCCCGACGAGTATGCGGCTCTCTTCGAAGCCGTCTATCCGAGCGAGGCGGACCGTCGAACCTACATCGCGTCGAAGGTGAGCGGCGCCAAGCCGTCTTACGGACACGTCGCTCTTGCGACAATGATGCGGGCCGGACGTGCTCGTCTCGTCTGGACGACCAACTTCGATCCGTTGATCGCTGACGGCTGCGCGAAGGTCTACGGCGGAACTGGTCAGTTGACGACGGTGGCGATCGAGACCAGAAGTCTTGGGCGCCAAGTCATCGACGAGGGGCGTTGGCCCGTCGAAGTCAAAATGCACGGCGACTTTCGATCGCGCAGACTGAAGAACACCGGAGACGAACTGCGCGAACAGGATGCGAAACTCAGGTCGCTGTTGATCGACAGTTGCGGCCGGTGGGGCCTGATCGTAGCTGGCTACAGCGGCCGCGACGACTCCATCATGGACACCCTGGAAACGGCTCTCGAGCGCGACACCCCTTTTCCTGCCGGTATCTTCTGGCTCCATCGCGGCGAGGACCCGCCGTTGCCGCGCGTCAAACGGCTCTTGGCGGCCGCCGCCCGCAAAGGCGTCGACGGCGGGCTGGTGCCGATCGAGAATTTCGACGAGGTCTTGCGCGACCTCGTTCGCCTGGCGGAGGATCTGGACACTAAGGCCTTGGACGAACTCGCTTCGGAGCGACGAATCTGGTCGCCCGCACCGCGACCAACCGGCAAGCGCGGTTTTCCAGTGGTCCGGCTCAATGCACTCGAATTGATCGAAACGCCGACCGTTTGTCGCCGCGTCGGATGCGGCATCGGCGGCGTGGCGGAGGTCAGGTCGGCGATCGAAGCCGCAGCCCTGCCGGTGCTCGCGACCCGGTCACGAGCCGGAGTACTCGCTTTCGGCTCCGACGCCAACGTGCGAGCCGTGCTTTCGGCCTACGACATTGAAAGCTTCGACCTGCACGCGATCGAAGTCCGCCGATTGCTATAGCGCGACAATCTGGGTGGGAAGCGCACGACAATCAGGATGGCGAGTCGGTGTCGCGGCGAGGTGATGATTGCC
>NZ_JADFUD010000082.1:22500-32322 GCF_054820065.1 Bradyrhizobium sp. UFLA06-06 | reverse complement strand
AGCCAGCATGGTGAATCAGAAACACACTGATTTGGGAATCCCAAATCGATTCAACCTAAACCCATCCCGCTTTAGTCGGCGCGCGCCGCTCCAGGAGCGTCCAGCAGGCGCTGCATGAACACGAGATCGAGCCAGCGGCCGAACTTGCGTCCGACCTCCGGCATCCGGGCGACCTCGACGAAGCCGGCCTGCGCGTGCAGCCGGAGCGAGGCCGGATTGCCGCCGTCGATGCCGGCGATCATGACGTGCTTGCCGAGCGCGGTGGCCGCAGCGATCAGCTCGTCGACAATGACGCGGCCGAGGCCGCGGCCGCGATGATCGGCATGGATATAGACGCTGTGCTCGACGCTGTAGCGGTAGCCCGGAAAGGCCCGGAAATCGCCGAACGTGCCATAGCCGAGCACCGTCGTCCCCTCGACGGCCACCAGCACCGGATAGCCGAGCGCCTGCCGCGCGTTCATCCAGGCCAGCCGCTCGGCGTCGGAATCCTGCTTCTCCGTCCAGATCGCGTTCGAGTTGGCGACCGCCTCATTGAAGATTGCGGTGATCGCAGAAATGTCCTGCTCGGTGGCGGGGCGGATAATCATCGGTGGTTCCTTGACGGGCCTCTTGAACGGACCCTATCGTCTACTATATAAGACGGTATGTCAATTATAGAGGACAAGGCCGATGAGGCTCTCGGGCGGCGGGTTCGCGCCGAACGGGAGGGCCGCGGCTGGTCGCTGGCGGACCTCGCCGGACGGGCAGGCGTGTCCAAGGCCATGCTGAGCAAGATCGAGCGGGCGGAGGCAAGCCCGACGGCGGCGACGCTGTCGCGGATCGCCACCGCCTATGGCCTCACCATGGCCGCGCTGTTCGAGGTTGCCTCGCACAATTCCCGCCTGCAGCGGGCCAAGGATCAGCCGGTCTGGCGCGATCCGAAGGCCGCCTATCTGCGGCGGCAGGTGTTCCTGCATCCGGCCAATCCGCTGGAGCTCGTGGAGATCGAGCTGCCTGCAAGGCAGGAAGCCGGCTTCCCCGCCAGCGCCTATCACCTGGTCCGCCAGGTGGTGTGGGTGATCAGCGGCCGCCTCACTTTGATGGAAGGGGCGGAGCGCCACGAGCTCGCTGCGGGTGACCGCGTCGAGCTTGGTCCGCCATCGGACATCGTCTTCCGCAACGAAACGGCTCAGCCCTGCCGCTACCTTGTCGCCATCGTGCGGCGCTGAGCTTCATCGGGCGAAATCGCAGACTGCGGCTCTTCCGTTTTGGAACCAAGTGCCCACATCTGCGGCAAGCCTAAAAAATGATGGCGACGACCAGAGGCTGGTTGAGGAACGTCAACGCGGCCCGCGGAAACCCAATGAAGATGCCGGAACCATGCCTGAATGGGTGGTGACGGCAGGCCGAGGGAAAACGAATGAACATTGAGAAGTACACCGAGCGCGCGCGCGGATTCATCCAGTCTGCCCAATCGCTCGCAATGCGCGACGGTCACCAGCAGTTCTCGCCGTCGCATCTGTTGAAGGTGCTGCTGGACGACAATGAGGGACTCGCTGGCGGTCTGATCGACCGTGCTGGCGGTAATTCCAGAGCAATCCTGAAAGCGACCGAAGAGGCGCTGAACAAGCTGCCGAAGGTCTCGGGCAATGGTGCCGGGCAGGTCTACCTGTCGCCGGAACTGGCGCGTGCCTTCGATGCGGCGGAAAAGGCTGCCGACAAGGCCGGCGACAGTTTTGTCACCGTCGAGCGGCTGCTGCTCGGGCTCACGCTCGAGAAGGGCAGCGAGGCCGCCTCCATCCTGAGCAAGGGCGGCGTCACGGCGCAGAACCTGAACGCGGCGATTGAAGCGCTGCGCAAGGGCCGCACCGCCGACAGCGCGACTGCCGAGAACGCCTACGACGCGCTGAAGAAATATGCCCGCGACCTGACCCAGGCTGCGCGCGACGGCAAGCTCGACCCGGTGATCGGCCGCGACGAGGAGATTCGCCGTACCATCCAGGTGCTGTCGCGGCGGACCAAGAACAATCCCGTCCTGATCGGTGAGCCCGGCGTCGGCAAGACCGCGATCGTCGAGGGCCTGGCGCTGCGCATCCTCAACGGCGACGTGCCGGAGAGCCTGAAGGACAAGAAGCTGCTGTCGCTCGACATGGGCGCCCTGATCGCCGGCGCGAAATATCGCGGCGAGTTCGAGGAGCGCCTGAAGTCCGTCCTGCAGGAGGTCTCGACCGCCGAGGGCGGCATCATCCTGTTCATCGACGAGATGCACACGCTGATCGGCGCCGGCAAGACCGACGGCGCGATGGACGCCTCCAACCTGTTGAAGCCTGCGCTCGCGCGCGGCGAGCTGCACTGTATCGGTGCGACCACGCTCGACGAGTACCGCAAGCATGTCGAGAAGGATGCCGCGCTGGCCCGCCGGTTCCAGCCGATCTATGTCAGCGAACCGACGGTCGAGGACACCATCTCGATCCTGCGCGGCCTGAAGGACAAGTACGAGCAGCATCACGGCGTGCGAATCACCGATTCCGCGCTGGTGGCCGCGACCACGCTGTCGAACCGCTACATCACCGACCGCTTCCTGCCCGACAAGGCCATCGACCTGATGGACGAGGCGGCGGCGCGGCTGAAGATGCAGGTCGATTCCAAGCCGGAAGAGCTCGATTCGCTGGATCGCGACATCATCCGGCTGAAGATCGAGCAGGAGGCGCTGAAGAAGGAGAACGATGCCGGCTCCAAGAGCCGCCTGCAGACCCTGGAGAAGGAGCTCGCAGGGCTCGAGGAGCGGTCGACGGCGCTGACGGCGCGCTGGAGCGCGGAGAAGAACAAGCTCTCCAATGCCCAGAAGCTGAAGGGCGAACTCGATGCGCTCCGCGTCGAGCTTGCCAATGCGCAGCGTCGCGGCGAATTCCAGAAGGCGGGCGAACTGGCCTATGGCCGGATTCCCGAGCTGGAAAAGAAGCTCGCCGATATCGAGGCAAGCGAAAGCGGCAAGCAGAACGGCGGCGAGATGATGGAGGAGGCGGTCACCGCCAACCACATCGCGCAGGTCGTCTCGCGCTGGACCGGCGTGCCGGTCGACAAGATGCTCGAGGGCGAAAAGGACAAGCTCCTGAAAATGGAGGACAGTCTCGCCAGGCGTGTCGTCGGCCAGGCCGAAGCCGTGCGTGCGGTGGCCACCGCCGTGCGCCGTGCCCGCGCGGGCCTGCAGGATCCGAACCGGCCGACCGGCTCGTTCATGTTCTTAGGCCCCACCGGCGTCGGCAAGACCGAGCTAACCAAGGCGCTCGCCGCTGACCTGTTCAACGACGAGACCGCGATGGTCCGCCTCGACATGTCCGAGTTCATGGAGAAGCACTCGGTCTCGCGGCTGATCGGCGCGCCTCCCGGCTATGTCGGCTACGACGAGGGCGGTGCCCTGACCGAAGCCGTGCGGCGCCGGCCCTACCAGGTCGTGCTGTTCGACGAGATCGAGAAGGCGCATCCCGACGTCTTCAACGTGCTGTTGCAGGTGCTCGACGACGGCCGCCTGACCGATGGTCAGGGCCGCACCGTCGACTTCCGCAACACGCTGATCATCATGACCTCGAACCTCGGTTCGGAGTTCCTGGTGAATCAGCCGGAAGGCGAGGACACCGCGGCGGTCCGCGATCAGGTGATGGGCGTCGTGCGGGCGCATTTCAGGCCGGAATTCCTGAACCGCATCGACGAGATCATCCTGTTCCACCGCCTGCAGAAGAGCGAGATGGGCCGCATCGTCGAGATCCAGTTCGGACGGCTGACCAAGCTGCTCGAGGATCGCAAGATCGAGCTCACGCTCGATGCGAAGGCGCGGGATTGGCTCGCCGAGAAGGGCTGGGATCCGGCTTACGGCGCCCGTCCGCTGAAGCGGGTGATCCAGCGCAGCGTGCAGGATCCGCTGGCCGAGATGATCCTCGCCGGTGAGGTCAAGGACGGCGATCACGTCGTGATCTCGGAGAAGGGCAACGTGCTGACCTTCAACGGTCAGGTGCCCAAGACCGCCGAGATCGTGCAGTTCGAGGCTCCGGTCTCGAAGCGCAAGCTGAACTGACGGCGCAACACCAGAATCCTCCCCGCAGGTCGCGGGGAGGATCTTCATTTGCGAATCACTCCTGCGGGACGATCGGCGGCGAAGGGCTGGCGGGCTCGTCGTCCTCGGCCGACTCGAGCTCGGAAAGGATATCGACCAGTTCGCGGGCACGGCCGGTGGCCAGCGGCCTGCCGGCATTGATCAGCGGTTCGTCATTGGCGAGCCAGGCCTGCGCCTCGGCAAGCTCGGTGATGGTTGCTCCCGACGCAATGATCCTGGCAATCGTGACGTCGTCGGTGTGGCCGACGGCCTTCAGCACATCGTCGCGGGTGAGCTGGGTCATGGTGCAAATCCTTGTGCATATCTTCGTTGAGCGCAACCAAACCCTCCCCGCCGGCGATCCGCGCCAGCGGGTAGGGATGGATCTGTTCAAGGCCTCAGCTGTGCGTCGTGAGCCGAGGCGGATGCTGGGACATCACCCAGAGCTCGATCGCCGCAAGGACCGCGACGGCGATGCCGATCACCACGTGCACGGTCGTCGCGGTGGTCATTCCCTGGAAACCCAGGACCCAGGGCGAGACCAGCGCCCAAAGCCCGACGATGAGGTTCAGCCACTCCTCCCAGACCGCGAATGCCGCGAGCGCGGCGATCGCGAGGCCCGCCATCGCGAGGCCGACGATGTAGGCGTTGGTGGAAACCGTTCCGGCGTCGAACTTGAACAGCCACGGCGATAGGAAGAGAATCGCGCCGAGGATCAGGTTGGCGACATCGCACAGTTTTGCATTCGTCCAGTTCTCCATGACACCCTCCATTGGAGGTTTCACTGACGAATCAACTGGATGGTCGCCGTTCGGGTTCCCATCTCACGAGCGAAATCTGATGGAACTGGCGCCCTATCGCATCATCAGCGGTTGGTGATGGAGCGGGTCTGCGATGTCGAGCTCGTGGCGTCCGAGACGATTCGCGAGCTGCCGCGGCTGGACATCTGGGCCTCGATCCGGTCGCGCTCCTTCTCGAAGTTCGCCAGCATCGGGCCTTCGAGCGAACGGCCGCGCGGCAGCTTCACGCGCATCGGGTCGACGAATCGGCCGTTGACCAGGATTTCGTAGTGGACGTGCGGGCCGGTCGACTGGCCGGTCGAGCCGACGAAGCCGATCACCTGGCCCTGCCGCACCTTCTTGCCGATCTCCATGCCCTTGGCGAAGGCCGACATGTGGCCGTAGGCCGTCTCATAGCCATTGGCATGCTTCATGCGGATATATTTGCCGTAACCGCCCTCGTATCCGACCTTCTCGAGCACGCCGTTGCCGGACGCGAAGATCGGCGTGCCGTAGGCGGTGGCCCAGTCGACGCCGGTGTGCATCTTCACATAGCCGAGGATCGGGTGGCGACGGCCGCCGAAGCCCGAACGCATGATCGCGTTGTTGACCGGCTTGCGCACCAGGAACTTCTTCGCGCTCTTGCCGGTCTCGTCATAGTAGTCGACGAGGCCGTCGTCCGAGCTCTGGAATCGGTAGTATTTCTTGGTTTCGCCGCCCACGGTCAGCGCGGCGTAGAGCACTTCGGTCTTTTCGGTGCTGGTGACGCCCTCGTCCTCGCCGGCAAAGAACACGTCGAACGAGTCGCCGGGCTGTACCTTGCGTTGGAAATCGACGTCATAGGAGTAGATCTTGACCATGTCTTCGATGACGGTCGGCGGCACCTTGTTGCGCAGCGCGGTCTCGTAAATGCTCTGATAGAGCCGCACGCCGCTGCCATCATCCTCGTCATCGTCGCTGGAATTGTCGGCGGTCTCGGTGACGGTGTTCATGCTCTGCACGTCGACGGCAACGTATTTGCCGAGATCGGACAGCGCGGCGACGGCCTCGATAATGGATTCGTTGGCGACGATCACCCGATAGGGCTGCAGCCTGACATTCGGTCCGGGAGCGGCCGGCGCCATCAGGATTCGGACCTTCTGGCCTTCCTTCAGGCCGCCCTCGCGGCCGCGCGGACCGAGCGTTGCGGCGATCGCCTTCGCCTCGTCGGGCGTTGCGCCCTGATCGCGCAGGATCGAGGTGATGCTGTCGCCCTTCTTGACGAGGTGAACCCGTTCACCGACCGGATTGCCGCCGGTGACCTGCTCTTTGGTCTTCGGCAGCAGGGTGACGTTCTCCGGCACCACGCGGGTCTCGAAGCCGGCATAGGGATCGGAGGTATTGCCCTCGGTGGCGTAGGCCATCCTCATGTCGGGGCCGGCACCACTCGCGTCAGCTGCAGCATTGGCGAGGGAAGCGTAGCGCACCGAGCCGCCGGAGCCGCGCCAGTTGGCGGCGTCGCGGACCCGCATCAGCACGTCGTCGAGCGCGACGACGGCGGCGAGCTTGGCCTTCGGCAGCACGGAGCCGAGATCCTTGGTGACGAACGAGACCTCGGCGTCGGGCTCGGCCGCGGCATTCGGATCCTCGGCCGCCGCCGGCGTGTCGGAGCCGACATCGGTCAGCAGACGCTGCGCGTTGAATGCCGGGATTTTGGCCGACAGATCGCTCGTGGTCATCGAGAGATTGCCGGAAATGCGGATGAAGGGCCGCACCCGCATCACGTCGCGATTGCCGACGCGGGTCACGGTCGACACGCGCACCAGGCTGCGGGAAGCGGAGGATTCGCTGGGCGGCGGCAGGCGGTCGCCCTTGTGCAGGCTGACGACGCGATCATTGCCGGTGAACGCGCCGCGCAGCGCGCCTTCGACGCGCTCCGGCACCTTGGCGAAGGTCATCTCGCCGTCGAGCGACGCAAAAACGGCGCCGCCGATCAGGGCCGCGCCACATAGTCCAGTCAGAATGGTGCCGCTGAACCATTGAACGGAGACGCGGCGGCGATCGATCACCGCAGCCTCGGTGCCGTCGACCGAAAGCGGCGGTTCGTGACCGAGATCGATCATCCCGGTCTCGCGCCCAATGCCGCTTCCGCGTGACGCCCGTTGGCTCAACCCTGCATCCCCCCAAATTCCAGCAACTGCGATCGACCTCTGCTCGTCCTTGTCCCCACCTTGATCCCGTGACGAGGAATCTCGGCAGTGTGGCGAGCCACACGCATCGAATTCGAGAAGCCGATGGCCATTAGCTAGCCGCGATCTCGAACGTCAATGGTGTGCAGATCTCTCGATGTTGCTCGACCGCGAAGGGAAGAGGCGACGGATTCTTGGAGAAAATCGCCTGGTCCCCCAGAAAAACCGCCCCAGCCCCCACAGGTTACGAGCGGTTCAATGCATTCGTTATAGCCAGAACGTCGCAGGATTGTGGCTCAAGTGCGGCATTTGAGGTGGAAAAGCTGCCCTGAAAGCAGGTCGATGCCCGCCGCCCGGCCCGGGGGCGGTTGGAACCCGTTTTGGAGGGCCTCGGGCTCCTCGGCGACAAACTTTTTTTGAAGTTTTTTGCGGCGAGGGCTGGGTGACGAATTTTTACCTCCGACCTAAGCCACGGAAAGCACGAGAATTTCTTCGCACTGCACAAGCGATTTGGGCGTGCGACGATTTGTTGACAATGGCCGTTGACAATCCCGAGGGGTGGGGACTATAAACCAACCACTGAGCGCGGCGCCGCCGGGTCACTGACCAAGGCGAGCGAACGCGCCTCTGATGCTCCTCACTTAGATGAGTGACACAACAGCCGACATCAATCGGTTGGGGTTCATCGTCGGTCGGTGAAGGGTAGAACCACCCTCCAAGGGTGTGGGATCGCCAGATCCCGGGCTGTTTGACAAGTAAAGATGAAGAAAGAGAAACGTGGACGGCGGAGTCCTTGCGTCTCTCGGAATACTTGAAAGCTTCGGCTTTCGACTTTCTGAGGGTGGACGAAAGACTTCGGCGGTACACGTTTTAAAGGTTACACCATCGCTGCACACGATGTGAATCGTCAGCAGCTCGCCGGTTTCGGCCGGTGAAGAATGGTGGGACCTCGTCAAACGTTGTGATCAGCCGGTTCAAAGTTCAAGTCCAACTTGAGAGTTTGATCCTGGCTCAGAGCGAACGCTGGCGGCAGGCTTAACACATGCAAGTCGAGCGGGCATAGCAATATGTCAGCGGCAGACGGGTGAGTAACGCGTGGGAACGTACCTTTTGGTTCGGAACAACTGAGGGAAACTTCAGCTAATACCGGATAAGCCCTTACGGGGAAAGATTTATCGCCGAAAGATCGGCCCGCGTCTGATTAGCTAGTTGGTGAGGTAATGGCTCACCAAGGCGACGATCAGTAGCTGGTCTGAGAGGATGATCAGCCACATTGGGACTGAGACACGGCCCAAACTCCTACGGGAGGCAGCAGTGGGGAATATTGGACAATGGGCGCAAGCCTGATCCAGCCATGCCGCGTGAGTGATGAAGGCCCTAGGGTTGTAAAGCTCTTTTGTGCGGGAAGATAATGACGGTACCGCAAGAATAAGCCCCGGCTAACTTCGTGCCAGCAGCCGCGGTAATACGAAGGGGGCTAGCGTTGCTCGGAATCACTGGGCGTAAAGGGTGCGTAGGCGGGTCTTTAAGTCAGGGGTGAAATCCTGGAGCTCAACTCCAGAACTGCCTTTGATACTGAAGATCTTGAGTTCGGGAGAGGTGAGTGGAACTGCGAGTGTAGAGGTGAAATTCGTAGATATTCGCAAGAACACCAGTGGCGAAGGCGGCTCACTGGCCCGATACTGACGCTGAGGCACGAAAGCGTGGGGAGCAAACAGGATTAGATACCCTGGTAGTCCACGCCGTAAACGATGAATGCCAGCCGTTAGTGGGTTTACTCACTAGTGGCGCAGCTAACGCTTTAAGCATTCCGCCTGGGGAGTACGGTCGCAAGATTAAAACTCAAAGGAATTGACGGGGGCCCGCACAAGCGGTGGAGCATGTGGTTTAATTCGACGCAACGCGCAGAACCTTACCAGCCCTTGACATCCCGGTCGCGGACTCCAGAGACGGAGTTCTTCAGTTCGGCTGGACCGGAGACAGGTGCTGCATGGCTGTCGTCAGCTCGTGTCGTGAGATGTTGGGTTAAGTCCCGCAACGAGCGCAACCCCCGTCCTTAGTTGCTACCATTTAGTTGAGCACTCTAAGGAGACTGCCGGTGATAAGCCGCGAGGAAGGTGGGGATGACGTCAAGTCCTCATGGCCCTTACGGGCTGGGCTACACACGTGCTACAATGGCGGTGACAATGGGATGCTAAGGGGCGACCCTTCGCAAATCTCAAAAAGCCGTCTCAGTTCGGATTGGGCTCTGCAACTCGAGCCCATGAAGTTGGAATCGCTAGTAATCGTGGATCAGCACGCCACGGTGAATACGTTCCCGGGCCTTGTACACACCGCCCGTCACACCATGGGAGTTGGTTTTACCTGAAGACGGTGCGCTAACCCGCAAGGGAGGCAGCCGGCCACGGTAGGGTCAGCGACTGGGGTGAAGTCGTAACAAGGTAGCCGTAGGGGAACCTGCGGCTGGATCACCTCCTTTCTAAGGATGGTTCTTCAGCGAGCTCACGCTCACTATCGAACCGTTTTAGAAACATTCAGGGGCCAACAGTTTCAGGATTGTTGAGCTCCATTGGCGGGATTTCGCCGTCTTCGTTTCTCTTTCTTCGCGGACGAACACGCGCCAGGGGCTGAGCGCTGTGCGGTGCACCGACTTCAGGTCGAGTGCGCGCCGGCATGTCTCTCGTGTTAGGGGCTTGTAGCTCAGTTGGTTAGAGCGCGCGCTTGATAAGCGTGAGGTCGGAAGTTCAAGTCTTCCCAGGCCCACCATTTTGATCGAGTGCGGAGCATTCGTCTTCTGGTACGGGGC
>NZ_JADFUD010000082.1:0-17500 GCF_054820065.1 Bradyrhizobium sp. UFLA06-06 | reverse complement strand
TCCCGAGGCTGTGCTGAAGGCGCAGATTGCCCAAGTCCAGGCCGACAAGAAGATGTCGGCCAAGGACAAGAAGGACGCGCTCGCCGATCTCAACGACGCCCTGAAGTCGCCGCTGCCCGCGGTCGAGAACAAGGGCAATATCGATGTCGTGACCAAGAGCTACGACAAGCTGATGGAAGAGTTCGGCGGCAGCGACGACAATTAATGCGTCGCATGATCTCGCCGGAAAACCGCTTCGCACTTTTCCGGATCATGCCCTGAGCCGTCAACCGAATCAAAAATGAGCCCCGGAGAAATTCTCCGGGGCTTTTGTCTTTTCTCCCTCTCCCCGCTCTTGCGGGGAGAGGGTTGGGGTGAGGGGCTCGTGCCGCAAAGGCGGTAAGAGGTCATTCGCGGCGGCTCCCCCCCATCCGGATTGCATTCCTCGATGCAATCCGACTTCTCTCCGCAGGCGGGGAGAAGTGGTGGAGTTAGGTGCGCGTGCGCATCCGCATCATGAAGCTGTCGAACGAGAGCTCGGCGACCTGCATCCAGGCCAGCGATTCGTTGCGATAAGCGGCCAGGCTCGCATGCATCTTGCCGAAATGCGGGTTGCTCTTGGAAAGATCCGCATAGATCTCGTTGGCCGCGTTGTAGCAGGCTTCCAGCACTTCCTGCGGGAACGGCCGCAACTGCGCGCCGGCCACGATCAGGCGCTTCAGCGCCGGCGGGTTGACCGCATCATATTTGCCGGTCACCCAGGTGAAGGTGTCCTCGGAGGCCGCCTGGATCGCGGCCTGATAGTGCTTCGGCAGCGTGTTCCACTTGTCCTTGTTCATCACATTGTGGCCCTGACCGGTGCCTTCCCACCAGCCGGGGTAGTAGTAGAACTTCGCGACCTTGACGAAGCCGAGCTTCTCGTCGTCATACGGCCCGACCCATTCGGCGGCGTCGATTGTGCCTTTTTCCAGCGCCGGATAGATATCACCGCCGGCGATCTGCTGCGGCACGCCGCCGACCTTGGCGATGATGGTGCCGGCGAAGCCGCCGACCCGGAATTTCAAGCCCTGGAAATCCGCCATCGACTTGATCTCCTTCCGGAACCAGCCGCCCATCTGGGCGCCGGTCGAGCCGGTCGGAATGCCGATGCAGTTGAATTCTGCGAGCAAATTGTTGAGCAGGTCGGTGCCGCCGCCCCATTGCAGCCAGGAAATGTGCTGGCGCGTGTTGAGGCCGAACGGCAGCGACGTGCCGAAGGTGAAGGCGGGATTCTTGCCCCAGTAATAATACAGCGCGGTGTTGCCCATCTCGACCGTGCCGTTGGAGACGGCGTCCAGCACCTGCAGGCCGGGGACGATCTCGCCGGCGGCGAACGACTGGATCTGGAAGCGGTTGTCGGTGATCTCGGCGACGCGCTTGCAGAAGAATTCACACCCGCCATAGAGCGTATCGAGTGCCTTCGGCCAGCTCGCCGCGAGCCGCCACCTGACCTCGGGCATCGATTGCGCGACCGCGGGCGCGGCGACCGCCGTCGCAGCCAGCCCGACGCCGCCTGCCTTCAAGAATTCACGACGCTTCATGCGTATTCCCTCCTGTGTGCCGATACCTCGACAAGGGGAACGATCTTGATGCCGTCTTTCTTCGCCGATCGATCGACGTTCTGTGATGAATGTGTCCGGTGGCCCTCGACGGGCTCTTGTTGTGGAAATCCGAGTTTCCGGTTCCGCCGGTCAGGATGATCGTTTGCCGGAGGAAATCAAGCGCCTGCCTTCGTTGCAGGTGCGAAGGACAATCGGCGCTGTCGGTCTTATCTGATACCCGCCGCGATGGCTGCCGGCCTTGCCGCGATCTGCTACGCAGGGTGGGTGGGTTGATGGGAGTTCAAGGACATGGCCAACAAGAAAGTCGTGGTTGCCGGCGCGACCGGCCTCGTGGGCAACGCCGCCTTGCGACACTTCGGCGCATCCGACGATTGCGAGCGGATTGCGCTGTCGCGCCGCAAGCCACGCGATCTCTACGGCGCACGGTATGTGCGAATCGATCTCACCAGCGCGGAGGATTGCCGTCGCGCCGCGGCCGAGCTCGGCGGGGCAACGCACCTGATCTACGCCGCGCTCTATGAGGCGCCCAGCCTGGTCGATGGCTGGCGCGATGCCAGGCAGATCGAAACCAACGACCGGATGCTGCGCAACTTGATGGGCGTGCTCGAACCCGTCGCGCCCGATCTCAGGCATGTCGCGCTGCTGCAGGGCACCAAGGCCTATGGCGTGCATGTCCGGCCGCTCACGGTGCCGGCGCGCGAGGGCCGTTCCGAAATGTACGAGCAGCCGAATTTCTATTGGGCGCAGGAGAATTTCCTGCGCGAGCTGCAGCGGGGCAAGGGCTGGCACTGGAGCATCCTGCGCCCGGTCTTGATCATCGGCGAAGCCATGGGCGGCGCGATGGACCTGATCCCGCCGCTCGGCGTTTACGCCGCGGTGCTGCGCGCGCAGGGCAGGCCGCTGGATTATCCGGGCGGCGCGCCGCGCGTCGCGCAGGCGGTCGATGTCGATCTGCTGGCACGCGCGATCGCCTGGTCGGGCGACGCCGAGGCTGCGCGCAATGAAGCGTTCAACGTCACCAATGGCGACGTCTTCACCTGGGAAAATATCTGGCCGGCGGTATCGGATGCGCTCGAGATGACGCCGGGCCGGCACGTGCCGCTGTCGCTGGCGCAGAGCTGGCCGCAATGGATCGCGTCGTGGGACGAATTGCGCAGGAAGCACGACCTGATCGCGCCCGGACTGGAGGAGTTCGTCGGCCTGTCGTTCCAATATGCCGATTACAGCATGCGCTACGGACAGACTGAATCGGGTCCGCCGTCGATCGTCTCGACGGTGAAGATCAACCAGGCCGGCTTCACCGAGATGATGGATACCGAGGCGATGTTCCACAAATGGTTCAGGCTGGCGAAGGCGAGCCGGCTGCTGCCGTGAATAGATCGGGCACCGCTCTAACCGCTCCCTCGCCCCGCTCTTGCGGGGAGAGGGTTGGGGTGAGGGGCTTCTATCCGGTGAGCACTTCGCAGTTTGTTGAGCAGCGTACTTCGCCCCTCACCCGGATCACATCTTCGATGCGATCCGACCTCTCCCCGCAAAAGCGCGGGGAGAGGTGAAGGGCACTCTCTTTCGCCGAGCGGGGCGACCGAAGACGCTACCGCGAAAACGCCTGCTCCATCGCCTTGCGCGTCTTGATCGTGTCGTTCGTCTCGTCGACCTCGACATCGCTCCAGCGCACCACCGCGCCATGGGCGACGTCGCTCTTCAGCTTCACCCGATGGGCAAGTCCGATCGGCAGTGCGCCGGTGGCGAGGCTGGCGGCGGCCGGCATCAGCTTGCCCCACACGGTGTAGCCGCCTTCGCCGTCGAGCATCTCGCCGGCGCGCAGATTGCGCTTGGCCACCGACGCGACGTCGCCGCGGAAGCCGCGCGGCTGCCCGGTCGGCTCGTTGCGCAGCGCCGCCGACAGCACGGAGATGTTCAGCTCGAGCCCGATCAGGTGATACGGCTTGTACATCGCCGCATAGCGGCCGGAGGCGTCGGTCTTGAGGCCGTACTGCCTGAAGCAATCGGCGGCATAATCGTTGGGCGCTTCCAGCACCACATAAACGCCCCAGCGCAAATCGCGAAACACCGGACGGCCGTCGCGCTCCAGCGACGACACCACTTCGACGATGCCGGATTTCTCCAGCACGCCGCCCTTGTCGCGCGGCCGCATCACATGCGGCAGGTCGTCGACGCCGCAGGGCGGAAACAGCAATCCCTCCGACGGCACGTCGAGGGTGCAGGCGTTGGCGATCGCCGCCATCTCGATCGCGGATTTGGTGCCGTCGAGGAAGGAGTTGAACATCTGCGGGTTCATGCCGGCGGACTGTGCCTCGCCGGCGGTGAGCCCGTAATGCTGCCACACGCCCTCCGGCGTGACGTCGTGATAGGCCGGCAGGTATTTGGTGCCCTTGCCGGCGGCGACGACGCGGAAGCCTGTCGCGCGCGCCCAATCGACCATCTCGGCCGTCAGCGCGGGCTGGTCGCCATAGGCGAGCGAATAGACCACGCCGGCCTTGCGTGCCTCCTCGGCGAGCAGCGGCCCTGCCAGCACATCGGCCTCGACATTGACCATCACGACATGCTTGCCGGCGGCGATCGCCGCGCGGGCATGGCGGATGCCGACGGCGGGATTGCCGGTCGCTTCCACCACGACATCGAATGCGCCGCCGGCGATCGCACGTGCACCGTCGTCGGTGAAGGTGGTGGCGCTGATCCGCGCGTCGTCCCAGCCGACGGTGCGGCACGCCTCGCGGGCGCGGTCGCGGTCGAGATCGACGATCACGGGCACCTCAAGCCCCGGCGTGTGTGGCACCTGCGACAGGAACATCGAGCCGAATTTTCCGGCGCCGATCAGGACGACGCGCACCGGCTTGCCGGCGGCGGCGCGGGTTTTGAGGAGGTGATGCAGGTTCATGATGCTTTCCAATTAGAGAGTCATTCCGGGGCGACGCGTAGCGTCGACCCCGGAATCTCGAGATTCCCCGATGCGCAATTGCGCATCTGCGGTTCGACGCTTCGCGTGCCCCGGAATGACGGTCGAAGACTTTACTCCGCCGCCTGCCGCGGTGCACGGGCGAGCCGCAGCAGCGCGTCGTCGGCGACGGTCTGGATCGGCGTGAAGTCGCGGTGCGCGATGTAGTCGGGCCGCGTCGGGGTGCGGATGTAGTTCGAGACCGCGTTCAGCGTCAGATAGACGATCTTGCGCGGGTAGGGCGTGATGTTGCCACTCGATCCGTGCACCAGATTGCCGTGGAACATCAGCATGCCGCCGGGCTTGCCGGTCGGCGCGACGATGCCGCCCTGCTTCACGAGGCGGGTCACCGTTTCCTCGTCCAGCGTCCACAGCGGGTAGGATGTGGTTTCGAGATCGTGCGAGGCCTTCAAATCGCCCGCGGTCTGGCTCTGCGGCACCAGCATCAAGGGGCCGTTGATCGGCATCACCTCGTCGAGGAAGATCGCGATGTTCATCGCGCGCGGCTCGAGCATGCCGTCATCGCGCTTCCAGGTGCCGTAATCCTGGTGCCACTGCCAGACGTCGCCGGTGAAGGCCGCCTTCGCGTTGATCTTGAACTGATGCATGTAGACCTTCTCACCGAACAGCTGCTCGATGGGGTCGATCATGCGCGGATGCGCGCCGAGGAGCCCGAACGCCTCATTGTAGAGATGCGCGGCAAAGGCCGTGCGCGGCGCCCCGCTCTTCTCGCGCCACACCTCGGGGCGATTGGCGTCATAGATCGAGACCGCCTCGCGCGCGAGGAAATCGACCTCTTCCTGGCTGAACAGCTCGGGCAGGAACAGCCAGCCTTCGCGATGGAAAAATTCGACCTGCTCTTGGGTCAGTTTCATGGTGCTTTCCTCCTGTTGTTATTCTGTCTCCCCTCATGGTGAGGAGCGCGCCTTCGCGCGTCTCGAACCATGAGGCCTCGCTGGCTCATCCTTCGAGACGCGGCTTGCGCCGCTCCTCAGGATGAGGTCGGCCGGCGGTTCACGCCGCCACGTCGATTGCCCTCAGCTTCTCCTCGGTCATCCGCCCTGCCGTCTGCGCATGCGCCAGAGCCGCGGCTTCTGCCGCTGCGGCATTGCCGGAAAAAACATGCGCGGCGATGGTCTCGTGCTCGGTCCAGGCGCTGCCGCGGTAATCGAGCTCGGCGAGAACGGTTGCCATCGAGCGGCGCATATGCGGCCATTGCGGCGCGATCATCTCCTCGATCGCGGAATTGCCGGCGAGGCGATAGATCGCGCTGTGGAAATCGACGTCGAGTGCGATCAGGCGCGCCAGCGGCGTGCCGTCGTCAATCGCGCGTCCGGCTTCGAGCGCGGCTTCGAGTTGCGCGCGGGCCGCGGCATCCGCTTTGACACGCGAAGCGGCAAGCCGCGCCGCCAGCGCATCGATGGCGCCGCGGACTTCATAGAGTTCGCGGATGCGCTGCGGATCGAGCTGCGTCACCTCGAAGCCGCGTTTGCCGCTCTCGGCGACAAGGCCCTGGCGATGCAACAGATGCAGGGCGTGCGAAATCGGCTGGCGCGAGACGCCGAGCCGATCGGCAAGTTCGTTCTGGGTGATGCGCTGGCCAGGCAGCAGCGTGCGGTCGATGATCGCTTCGAGCAATCGCCCGTAAACCTGGTCGATGAGGTTTGGAAGCGGATCCAACGGGATCATACCGACCATCCAGCATTTGGAATACGGAATTCCGTGTTCGAAATGAGCCTACTGCGGGTTGTGGAAGCGGTCAAGGCAGGAGGACACAGAAATACTAAGCGATTGAAATAACGTTGATTTATGATGCGGTCGGAGAGGTGGCACCGCCGCCCCGTGCATCCGGCGGAGGTTAATCAAGTGAGGTGAGCACATCGGTTAGGCTCCCTCCCCCCTTGCGGGGGAGGGTTGGGGAGAGGGGTGGCCCCGGGCGCCGGCGCTAAGGATTGGCGCGCTGTTTCAAAGGATGCTGCTGCGCCTCCGCGCCCCGCTACTTCGCCTTGCCCAGCTCCATCAGCAGCCGCGTCATCAGATAGAGCCGCGGCACGATCGAGTTGGTGTCGATGTATTCGTCGCGCGCGTGATAGCCCCAGCCGGCGAGGCCGAAGCTTTCGACCACGACGGCCTTGCCGCTGCGCGCGGCGTAGCCGGCGTCGGTCGCGCCGCCGGTCATTTCCGCGATGTCGAGCGTGCGCCCGAGCTCGGTGTAGATCGCCTGTCCTTGCCTGGCGAGCGCGCGGCCGCGATCATCGGCGACGAAGGGTGGACGGCCCGCGACGACCTTCACGGTCACCTCGGTGTCCGCGATCAGTCTGTTCTTCACCTTCTCGTCGAGCGCCGCCTGCAGCTTTTGCACGCCGTCGGGAATGGTGAGGCGGATGTCGGCACCGGCGGTGGCGTGATCGGGGATCTGGTTGCGCACGGTGCCGGCCTTCGCGGTGGTCCAGTTCAGCTGCGTGCCCGGAATCGAATTCGCGACGTCCTGGGTCTGCAGCAATTGATGCGCGAGCTCGATGAGCGCGTTGCGGCCGAGCTGCGGCGCTGCGCCGGCATGCGAGGCCTTGCCCTTGACATCGATCGTGCCGGTGGCGGTGCCGCTGGCGCCAAGCAGCAGGCTCTCATTTTTCGCGACCGGCGGCGCAACCGTCGGCTCGCAGGACAGCACCACCTCGTGCTGGTCGGCGAGCTCGGCGATGATCTCGCCGGAGCCGATCGAGCCGACCTCCTCATCCGGATTGAACGACACCGTGAGCTTGGCGTAGTCGCGCCAGCCCGCATCGTTCAGGATCTTCAGTGAATGCAGGATGACGGCGATGCCGCCCTTGTCGTCGGCAATGCCAGGTCCATAGATCCTGGTGCCGTCGACCTTGTAGGGCTGGGTGTCGAGGATGCCGTGCTCATACACCGTATCCATATGCGCGATCAGCATCAGCTTCCTGCTGCCGCTGCCTTCGAACGTGCCGATCACCATGTCGGCACCGGCGCCCTTCGTGGTCTTGCGGCGTTCGGTCCTGGCGCCGAGCGCCTTCAGCCGCGCCTCGGTGTAGTCGGCCATCTTCTTCAGGCCTTCGACATCGCTGGAGCCCGACTCGATCAGCACCATGTCGTGCAGGCTCTCGATCACGGCCGGCTGGGCCTGCTCGGCGGCCGCGCGCAGCTTCTCGTCTGCGGCGGCAAAGGCGGAGGAGGAGGCAAGGGCGAGCAGGCCGGCCGACGCGAGCAATTTGATGGATCGTTTCATGATCGTCCTCCCTGCACAGATTCAGGGAGACCCTAGCATTGCGACTTGTCGGCCTCCAGCTGCGTCAACCGCGCTCAAGCACCTCGACATCGAAGGTCTCGATCTCCGAGGCGTCGGCGGTCGCATCGATCGCCGCGATCCGGTCGCCTGAGATCGTGAGCCGCAGCACGATGCGCAGCGCGCCGCCGAAGATGACGGCAACGCCGATCTCGCCGTCGACCAGCGCGGGCTTCGCCGCCTGCGCGCGTCCCTTGAAGCTTTCGGCCACCGCTGCGGCGCCGCGGATCACCGGCAGCGAGCCGAGCCGCTGCGCGGCCTGATCGGCGCGCACCACGACGTCAGGCGCCAGCACGGCCAGCAGCCCTTCGAAATCGCCGTTGCGGGACGCGGCAAGAAAGGCCTCGACGATGCCGCGCTGCCGGCTGAGATCGGCATCCGGTGCGGGGGGCGTGCCCTGCACGCGACGCCTGGCGCGGCTGGCGAGCTGCCGCGCGGCGGCCGGCGTGCGGCCGACGATCGGCGCGATCTCCTCGAACGGCACCGCGAACATATCATGCAGCACGAAAGCCAGCCGTTCGGCCGGCGCCAGCGTCTCCAGCACCACGAGCAGCGCCGCGCCGACGGAATCGGCCATCTCGGTCTCACGCTCGGACGGATTGTCCGCGATCGGTTCCGGCACATGTGGGCCGATCGGCTCCTCGCGGCGCGATTTGCGCGAGCGCAGCATGTCGAGGCAGATCCGCGCGATCACCGTGGTCAGCCATCCCCCGAGATTGTCGACCGCAGCAGCGTCGGTGCGGCCGAGCCGCAGCCAGGTTTCCTGCACGGCATCGTCGACTTCGGCGGTCGAGCCCAGCATGCGGTAGGCCACGGCCCGCAAGCGCGGCCGGTTGGCCTCGAACTGTTCGGTGAGAGAATTTTTCTCGTCCATCGGTCACATTCTCTTTGTCCGCTCCGTCATGGCCATGACGAACGAAACTGCGCCGGTGTGACAACAGATCGGCGCAGCGCCGTCAAAAGGCAAATCAGGAGAATGACATGATGAAAGCCCGCATGAACCACCCGGTGATGGTTGTTCCCGAGGCCATGAAGGCGTTGCAGGCGCTGAGCGAGAGCACCAAACCGGCATTGCCGGAAAAGCTGCTGGAACTGGTGCATCTGCGCGCCAGCCAGATCAATGGCTGCAGCGTCTGCGTCGACATGCACCCGAAACTCGCCCGGCGCGCCGGCGAGACCGACGAGCGGCTGTTCGCGGTCGGCGCATGGCGCGACGCGCCGTATTTCACCGAGGCCGAGCGCGCCGCGCTGGCGCTGACCGAAGCGGTGACCCGGCTCAGCGACCGCGAGGATCCGGTGGCGGACGCAGTGTGGGACGAGGCAGCCAAGCACTTCGACGAACAGCAGCTCGCGTCCCTGGTGCTGGGCATCGCGGCGATCAACGTCTGGAACCGGCTCAACGTCGCGGTGCGCCAGCCGGTCGGCGCCTGGAAGGTGTGAGAGAGTAGCTTTCTTGATTCGCCTCTCCCAAAAGGGGAGAGGGTGCACCGCCTATGCCGCCAGAAACTCCAGCACGATCTCGCAGTAGCGCTGCGGGGCCTGCTCGAACATCGGATGCGTGGTGCCGGGGATCATCTCGGTGCGCGAACCCTTCACATTGGCAGCGAGCGCGTGCAGCACCTTCGGCAGCACGCCCTTGGTGTTGGCGCCGCCGATGAAGAGCGTCGGTGTCTTGATCGCTTCCGCGTCCGCCTTCGAGAATGGCGGGCGCTGGTCGCGGGTCTGGCCGATCAGCGTGGTCGCGTTGTCGCGCAGCAGCTGCTTGGAGGTCGCCGGAATCCGCTTCCATGCGCCGGGGCCTTCGAGCGCGTCCATGAAGATCTGCAAGCCGCCGTCGATATCGCCTTTGGCTATTTCCGCCGCGCAGGCCGCGAAGCGTGCTGCCAGCGGCGAGGGCCCCGGCTTGAAATCGGGATCAAGGGTCTCGTCGAGCTCGCCGCCCGGCTCGGCGAGGATCAGCTTGCGCAGCAGGTCGGGCCGCCGCTGCGCGGCGCGGAAGCAGATATGGCCGCCGCGGGAATGCCCCATCAGGTCGACCGGTCTGGTGTCGAAGGCCTCGATGAAGGCGATCACATCGTCGACATGTTGCGCGATCGAATAGGTGTCGCCGACGCCGTCCCAATGCGCCGGGAAGAAATGCCGCAGGCTGACCGCGATCACGCGGTGCCGGCGCGTCAGCGGGCCGAGCACCGCCGACCAGATCCGGAAGTCGCACAGCGAACCGTGCACGCAGACCAGCGGCGGGCCCTCTCCGACATCAAGATAGGGCATATCGAAACCGTTGACGTGGAGGCTGTGCATTTTGGGCTCGCGGAGGGAAGGTAGATGTTGTTGATTTGACCGAAGTTCCCACGGAATTCGGGTGGATGGCAACATTCTCCAAGCCTAGATTCCGGATCAACAGCAAGCTCACGCGAGAGCTGAAGGGAACATCTGGAGCGAGCCATGACCGGCCAGCATTTTGCAATCTTCGAGACCATGATCGGCGCCTGCGGCGTCGTCTGGGGCGAGCACGGCGTTACCGGCGTGCAGCTGCCGATGGGCACCGAGGAGAAGACCCGCAAGCGGATCTTTCAGCGCAACGGCGAGGTCACCGAGGCGGCGCCGCCGGCGGAGGTGCAGCACGCGATCGACGGCATGATCGAGCTGCTCGCCGGCAAGCCGAACGACCTTGCCGACATCGTGCTCGATCTCGACGGCGTGCCGGAATTCAACCGCGGCGTCTACGACATCGCGCGGAAAATTCCGCCGGGCAAGACCATGACCTATGGCGACATCGCCAAGCAGCTCGGCGGCGTCGAGCTGTCTCGCGACGTCGGCCAGGCGCTCGGCCGCAACCCGTGCCCGATCGTGGTGCCCTGCCACCGCGTGCTGGCGGCGGGCAACAAGCCGGGCGGCTTCTCGGCCAATGGCGGCGTGGTCACCAAGCTGAAGATGCTGCAGATCGAAGGCGCGATCGTGAACCACACGCCGAGTTTGTTTGATTAGAGCGGGCTCGATCTGCCCCTCTCCCCGTTCTTACAGGGTCGAGACGAGCGAAGCTCGCTCTTAGAGGGTTGGGGTGAGGGGCTTTCACCGCGAGTAACGCAGCTGGTTAAACCTGTACCCCCTCACCCGGATTGCATCTGCGATGCAATCCGACCTCTCCCCGCAAGCGGGGCGAGGTAAGCGCAGCAGGCGGCGCTAGCTACGCCGTCTCGCACACAAACCCGTTGCCCTTCCGCCTGATCTTGCCAATCGACGGCGAAGGGAAATGCGCGGGGCAGCACAGCGTGTCGGTGTCGCAATAACGCTCCAGGAAGCCGCGCCGCGTCTTCGCGGCTTGCGCCTGGTCGACATCGAACTTCGCCGACAGCTCCGGATAATGCGTCTGGATCGGCGAGTGCATCAGATCGCCCGAAAAGACCGCAGCGTCATTGCCGCGGCCGAAGGCGAAGGCGACATGGCCCGGCGTGTGGCCGGGCGTCGGCAGGATGCGGGCGTGGTCGCCGATCGCAAAGTCATGGCCGACGATCTCGGCCCGCCTGGCCTCGACCACCGGCAGCACGCTGTCCACGAAAGGCGGGACCTCCGCCTTCGCGTTGCTCTCGGTCCAGTAGTCGAACTCGGCCTTATCGAACACGTAGCGCGCGTTTGGAAAGGTCGGCACCCAGCGGCCGTTCTCCAGCCGCGTGTTCCAGCCGACGTGATCGACATGCAGATGCGTGCACATCACATAGTCGATGTCAGCGACAGAGAAGCCGGCTGACGCCAGACTGCGCAGATAGTTGTCGTCGGTCTTCATGTTCCATTTCGGCCGCGCCGGCCGCGGCTTGTCGTTGCCGATGCAGCTGTCGATCAGGATGGTGTGGTGCGGCGTCTTCACGACATAGGACTGGAACGCCAGGATCAAGGTGTCGCTGTCGTCGAGCGCGCCGGTGGCCCGCATCCAGCCGCGGTTCTCGGCGAGGACTTCCGGCGTCAGCCCGGGCAGCATGTCGTGCGCGGGCAGGAACGTCGTCTCCTGCTCGACGATGCGATGAATGGTGAGATCGCCGGCGGCAAACTTCAGGCTCATGGTGATTCCTTGGCGTTGGTGTTTTCGAGCGAAGTGGAGTCCGGTTCGCGTGAAGAAGACGCGTAGGAAAGTTCTAGTGCGCGTCGCGCACGGCGGGAATGATGATGTTGGCGAGGATATCCATCGCCGCAAGGCCTTCCTTCGGCAGCCCGGTACGGCCGTCGTCGGCCCTCACATCAGTGCCCAGGACGGTCAACGCGAGCACAAGGCTCGCGCCGAAGACATGAAAGAGGGGAAAGCGATCGCGCATCTTGCTTCCCCCTGCCTTGGTTATGCCGCCGGCGGCGCCGAGATCTTCACCGACGGCCGCTCCAGCATTTTCTGGTAGAAGGCGTCGAGCTTGGGATAGGCCTTGCGCCAGCCGCAATCGGCGAAGCGGAAATCGGCATAGCCGAGCACGCAAACGAGGCCGATCTGCGCGATGTCGAACGACGAGCCGTTCAGCACGTCCGGCCGGTTCTCGAACCGCGCCATGCCGGCCCAGGCCCTATTCCAGTGATCGTCGTGCCAAGCCTGCCACAGCGAGCCCTGCGGCCGCACCATCTTCTCGTAGCGGCACAGCAGCATGGAATCGAGCATGCCGTTGAGCAGGGAGTGATCGGTCTTCAGCTTCCAGCGCCGCGGGCCGTAGCCCGGGATCAGCCGGCCGCCGCCGAGCTCGTTGAGATATTCGACGATGACGTAGGAATCCAGGATCACATCGCCATGGTCGAGGATCAGCACCGGCAGTTTCTTCAGCGGGGAGATCTTGGAATATTCGTCATTGGCCGTGCCCGGTGCGACGGTCGCCGGCACCAGCTCGATCTTGTCGATCAGGCCGAGCTCGATCGCCGCGATGCGCACCTTGCGGGCGAACGGAGAGGCGGGAGAGAAGGTGAGTTTCATGGTGATGACCTCGTTTCGCACACACAGTCGTCATCCTGAGAGACCGTGAATGTATGACTCTCGATGACGCAACATACTCGATGTCGTCCCGGCCTAGTGCGCAATTGCGCACGGGAGCCGGGACCCATAACCACCGAAGGTCATTGTTGCGCGACGCTGGGGCCACAGCCTTCTAACAACTCAACCCTGTGGTTATGGGTCCCGGCTTTCGCCGGGACGACGAGGGGAGAGATTGCGCTGTATCCCCGTCATCCCGCGCAACGGCAAAGCCGTTGCGCGGGATGACGATCACGCGAGCCTCAAGCCCCAACGATTTCCTGGCGCTGCTCGCCGAGGCCTTCGATGCCGAGCGTCACGACGTCGCCGACGTTGAGATATTGCGGCGGCTTCATGCCGGTGCCGACGCCGGGCGGGGTGCCCGTCGTGACGATGTCGCCGGGCAGCAGCGTCATGAACTGCGAGACGTAGGAGATGCACTTCGCCATCGTGAAGATCATGGTCGAGGTCGTGCCGGTCTGGCGGCGCTGGCCGTTGACGTCGAGCCACATCGACAGCTTCTGCACGTCGGCGATTTCGTCCTTGGTGGCGAGCCACGGGCCGACCGGGCCGAACGTGTCGTGCGACTTGCCCTTGGTCCACTGGCCGAGGCGCTCGATCTGGAAGTTGCGCTCGGAGACGTCGTTGCAGATGCAGTAGCCGGCGACGTGGTTCAGCGCGTCGGCCTCCGAGACATATTTGGCGCGGGTGCCGATGATGGCGGCGATTTCGACTTCCCAGTCGAGCTTGGTCGAACCGCGCGGCTTCTCGACCGGATCGTTCGGGCCCGACAGCGCGGTATTGGCCTTCAGGAAGAAGATCGGCTCGGACGGGATCGGGTTGCCGGTTTCCTTGGCGTGGTCGGAATAGTTGAGGCCGATCGCGACGAATTTCGAGATGCCGGTGACCGGGGCGCCGAAGCGCGGCTTGCCGGAGACGGCGGGGAGGGAGGCGGGATCGAGGGCGGAAAGCTTCTTCAGCGACTCCGGCGTGTAGGCGTCGCCGGTCAGGTCCTTCAGATGGGCCGAGAGGTCGCGGAGCTGGCCGGATTTGTCGATCAGACCGGGCTTTTCCGCACCCTTTTCGCCATAACGAACAAGCTTCATGTTGATCACTCCCTACGATGTCCTGAGGATTGTTACTGGTATACCTCGACACGCTTCATGGAACAGCGCGCCGGGAAATTCAACCGCTTCACGGCCATGGCATTGCAGCCATCACCTTCCGGCGTGGCCGCCTTGAGCCGTTCCTTCGATCGCCGGTCACGGTCGCGGATGGGGCGCCGCCAGCATCCGCGTGAACATCTCTTCCAGCAGCCGGCACGGTGGCTCGGGATCGCGCGTGCCCGCGACGATCGCATCGTCGGCCACGGCATGCATCCCGTCGAATACGATCAGCGCCGCGCTGCGGGCGTCCGGGAAAGCCCAGACGCCGGCTGTCCTGCCATTCTCCAGCACGGCGACGATCTGGGCGATCACGTCGTCCTTTTCTTGTGACTGGCGCTGATGATGCGGGAAGTCGTGAAACACGACGTCATGCAGCTCGACATTGGCGAGATAGGTTCCGACGGCGCCCCGCAGCCAGGCCGACAGCCGTCCGGCGTGGTCGTCCGCGGCACGTTCGCCGATCGCCGCCGCCACCCGGGCGAGGAAGTCCTGCGCGAAGCGCGTGCGCAAGGCGATGATCACGTCGGCCTTGGTCGAGAAGTAATGATAGAAGGTGCCCTTCGCGACGCCGGCCCGGGCGGCGATGTGGTCGATCGTGGTGGCCTCGATGCCCTTCGCGATGAAGAGGGCCGCCGCAGCCGACATCAGGTCGTCGACCCTGACCTCGGCGGGCTGGGTCCGTCTCCAGCGTTGCGCCGCGCCGCGCGTGGCTGCCGCCTGCCGCTTCCCGATCATACCGTCAGCATCCATCCGTACCTGATATCCGATTCTTGGATCGCATATTTAGAATGACTTTGAAATAGCTTAGGCGCATTGACCGACTGTCAGTCGATCGATATCTCTGCCCGCGGCCGTCCGGGTCCGCGCGATCGGCACGGTCTGGCGCCGTCATCATGAGGAAGCTTCCATGAAATTCTTTCGCGAGGCCGAGCCCGGCATCTTCATCGCAACCGGCCGTCTGCAGACCGAGCAGGACGGCTGCGACTGGACCGCGGAATACAGCGAGCTGCTTGCCGCAAACCGACCGCTCGCCGTGATCGTCAACGTCAACGATCAGCCGGAGGTCGCCGCCGGCAAGCCGATGGTGCTGTGGATGAAGGCGCGCAAGGCCGAGCTCGGCCGGCTGATCCGGGTCACCGTCTATATCGCCGATGACGCGGAGGAGCGCGCCGAGCTCGAGCGCAATCTTCCCGGACGGGCCAAGGCCTTGCCCTATCCGGCCGCGATCGCCGCCAGCGAAGCCGACGCGCTCTTTCTCGCGCGCGCCAGTCTGATCTAGGAAACGAGGCTGGATAAGGCTGCGCTCCCTCTCCCGCTAGCGGGCAGGGCCATCGCATTTCGTGGCGGTGCCCTCGTGGCCATCCTTCGAGACGCCCGCCTTCGGCGGGCACCTCAGGATGAGGTCTTGTTTTGCGGCACAATAGTAGACCCTCATGGTGAGGAGCGCCGCTTGCGGCGCGTCTCGAACCACGAGGCCAAGCACTTGCGCGGTCGCCAAGGGGCATATGCGATAGCCCTACGCTTGCGGAGGCTCCCTCTCACCCGGATCGCATCTGACGATGCGACATAGCCAAAGCTCCGCTTCGGCGTTCTTGAGAACGGCCGCCGAAGGCGGCCTATGCTTCTCCCCGCACGCGGGGCGAGGTGGAGCGGAGTCCGCTGTTCGATACGAAGTAGAGCCGTGTCGCCCTAGCTCAGCGCGACGAACCTGAATGCGTCGCCGTCGCGCTTGATGTGGCCGGCGTTGAAATGCCCGCCGATCACCAGCGTCGGCGTGTCGGCAAAGCGCGAGAACAATTCTCGCCGCGTCGCGGCCGATTGCTTCTGGTCGGAGTCCGCGGTCGACGACCAGTCGAGGTGGTACATCTGGCAGGGATGATGCGCGACATCGCCGGTCAGCAGCCCTTCCGCGCCGCCGGACCTGATGTGGATGCTCATATGGCCGGGGCTGTGACCTGGCGTCGGGATCAGCGTGATCTCCTCGGTCAGGCGGTGGTCGCTCGGCACCAGCTCCGCCTTGCCGGTATCCGCGATCGGCTTCACGGAATCGGCGAACACAGCGGCATGCGCGGGATCGTCGCTGTGGTCGCGCCAGTGCTCGTATTCGGTCTTGCCGAACACGTAGCGCGCATTGGCGAAGGTCGGTACCCATTTGCCGCCGACGAGTTTTGTGTTCCAGCCGACATGGTCGACATGCAGATGCGTGCACAGCACGGTGTCGATGCTGTCTGGCGCAAATCCGGCCGCGGTCAGCTTCTCCAGGAACGGATCGCTGCGGTTGTTCCAGGTCGGCACGTTGCGGCCCTGCTTGTCGTTGCCGAGCCCGGTGTCGACGATGATGCGGTGCTCCGGCGTCTCCACCAGCAGCGAATGGATCGACATTTTCAGCCGGCCATCCTCGTTGGCGAAATGCGGGATCAGCCAGGGCAGGCGCTGGATCTCCTCCCGGGCGGCCAGCGGCAGGATGAAGCGCGTGCTGCCGACGGTCTCGAGCTCGACGACCTTGGTGATCCTGACCTTGCCTACGGTCCAGTGCATGCGGCGTGCCCTCTGTTTTTTGTTGCTCTTGCCCGACCATGCGGGTTTCCGCACGCCGGCGCAATGGATCAAGTCGGCGCCTCCTGCGTTACCGCCTCGTTGGAAGAAGGAGTGTGCAATGCCGGAACTCGCAATCTCCCCTGAAAAAGTTGGCTTCTTGATCGAGAAGGCGCGGGAATTCGATGTCAAGGAGGGGATCGTCGATCCCGACTCCGGCTCGAACGGCGCCGACGACGAGATGATCGACGTGCTGGAGGACGACGGCAACGATCCGGTGGCGCGCGAGATCACCGGCTTCATCAACGCGCTCAGCGAGGACGAGCAGGTCGACCTCGTCGCCTTGATGCGGCTCGGCCGCGGCGACGGCACGATCGAGGAATGGGCCGATCTCCGCCGCGAAGCCGCCCGCGGGCGCAACGGCCGTACCGCGAGCTATCTGCTGGGCGAGCCCATGCTCGGCGATTTCCTCGCCGAAGGGCTCGACGAGTTCGGCCTGTCGCCGAGTGACGAGCGCATCACGCCGATCCACTAAGCAGCCGCATTGTTCACCTGACCTCGCCCCGCAAGCACCGGGCAATCGCATATGGAATGGACCGATTCTTCCGCGCCGTCATGGCCGGGCTTGTCCCGGCCATCCACGTCTATTCTTCGCGTGGAAACGAAGACGTGGATGCCCGGGACAAGCCCGGGCATGACGAGTTTGTGGGAACTCCGATCGCCTCAAACGGCCATATGCGATTGCCCTACCGCGTGCGGGGAGAGGGAGAAGATTATCGCGCGCAGTCGACGATCACGGTGCCGATCTTGTCGCCCTTCTCGACGGCGAGATGGGCGTCGGCGGTCTCGGCCAGCGCGAATTGCCCGGCGATATTGTGCACGCGGGTACCCGATGTCAGCCATTGGGTGATGTCGGCCTGCGCGGCCGCGAGCAGCGGCGGCGGCAGCGCGAACAGCACCAGTGAGCGCACGGTGATGCAT